>CAXBHV010000479.1:0-5845 GCA_963974855.1 uncultured Rhodopirellula sp.
GCTGGTCGTATCAACGTGAGCGGAGTATTTCAATCTATCATGCACGGAGAAAAAAACATGAATCGTTCCGATCAAGTCAAACCAGCATCACGCGAACCGCATGTCGCAGATGTCCAAATCAATCACACGTGCGGTTCAGCCCAAACTGGGATCCTTCCTGCTGAAATTGAAGGAGATCCTCATATGCAACAGGTTTCCGAGAACAGAACACGAACTTCAGAGAGTGGGGGTGCTGCACATGAGCATTCATCATCCCATAACGTCCATTCCATCTTAACACGGTTAGATCAATCGACGACAATGCTGCCTTCTCAATATGAATCGGGTGCGCCTTCTCAATTGGTGTATGCTCTTGGAAAACTGTCTTTTGACTATGGAACGCGGGCTAGACGTCTCTACTTCAGTGAGGAGATGCGCAAAATGGAGGGTGAAAATGGCCCGATACCCAACATCGACAATCCAGCGCTGCTTCACAAATACCTTACGGCAAGCACAGCGGCCACCAGCGAAAAAGACGGTGTGGCATACAACATCTTAAACGGTCCGCAGCGGCAGAATCGTGCGAAAGTGTCGGCCATACAATGGTTGCTGCAATTGGACGAAACACCGATCTATGCAATCGTCCCGATGGGGCCCTTCGCCTACGAGGTGCACGACACGTTGGTCGGATTCCTGAAGGATCAACTGGATGAGGTAGATTCAAAAACAGGACGAGTTACCAGCCAAGGCGCCGAAAGAATTTCTGTGCCTGGCGTTATAATTGGTGAAGTTCAGCTTTTTACTGGTGAAACCGTACCGGCAATACAGCCGGACATCAGGGCTATGTACAGCTGGACCACGTCAGCTTTGGCGAATGCCGCGAGCGATGTTGCAAATGCAGCTGAAATTGCGAAGGATGATTTGGAGGATTTCTTGACAAGGGTGTATGACGAAACCCGCAACCTGGGAATCTCATCCGAGGAGCGTGCCATCAATTACGCTGCAACGGATGCGCTCGTGCTGCAGAGCATCTTTGCTGACGTAAGATCCAATTCAAAAAACAAGGGCCTGGAACTTGACAGTTTTTCTGTCAAAAGAAGCCCAATCTGCCGTGCCGATTTCGACTGTTGGGACGTGAGTGTAATCTTTTACGATCCAGAAAATTTGAATCGCGGGCGCGTGGGATACAGGTTCACTATTGACGTAAGTGACGTCGTTCCTGTTTTGATCGGAAAGAGAGCGCGATATACTCTTCGTTAGCGTGTTAATATGTGCGGAACCGATCCCTTTTTTTGTTGTCAAAGGAGCTGAATATGAAACTGCCGTCTCTAACCAGCGAATCCATGTCAAGATCGCAAAAACCCCACAAGTTTTTTTCGGTTAATGCCGGGATCAAAGCATCCCGTATTTATCCCATGCTGGGGTGTACGTGCGATTGCGATGACGAAGGTAATTGTCAACGGCGTTGCCCAGGACAACCGCCGCAATACGTGGATCGCTGTTAGTTGTAGCGTCAAACGCCAAACCTAAGGCGCCCCCCCTCGCACATGTAGCTTGGATCACACATGTTGTTTCTTTTCCGTCTCAAAGGAGATTCCAATGAAGTTGCCTACGTTTTCAAGCGTTGTTCACCGCGAGTTTTTACAGCATGATCAAGGCGAAGGTATCTTGCCGCAAATATCATGTCGCATCGACGACATTTATGGCACTCGGTCGAAGCGGCAATGTACTGGTCCAAGGTGGGCGAGAGTCTGTGTTAATGTTCCCGAATTCAAAACAGGTTCATGTGTGTCCCAAGGAGGGGACTGTGAGGACTGCTTTGGTAATTGCAAAGATCAGTTTACGAGTGCTGGTGGATGGAGAATTAAGAGCACGGGAAGTATTAAGTGTCCCAATTGAGCATATCTTCTGTGCTTTTCGTCAATTTAATTTCGGCCCGCGTGTTGTTTGCACGGGGCCGAGGAAGCCTTGCTCACAGCTGAATAAAACTTGAAACTGGATTTTGGGCGAATGCGTCTGCAACAGTTTTCGAACGACATAGATCATTTTCTTAAACATGGTGCTATCCATCTTGGGACTGACGAAGTCCTCCTGCACGGGGATGTTGAGAATCGGTCATCAGCGCTGATAACAGAAAGCATTGCTTGAATCCCGGTGAGTCAAGTGATAGTGTTGGCATCGATGACGCAGGTGGCGTTTTACTTGACGGACGCGGCATGCTTTTCGACTCAGTGCGAGTTGATCTCGGGGGTGGGCAGGTTAACCACCGGGGCGAGATCAAGTCTGCGATCTTGTATTTTGACAGTACGCGACGTACCTACGGTGGACCTCGTCCTGATCGTGAGTATGTCGACGCCAGGTTTCCTTTGTCAGGGCGACCCGGCTGGCTTCAAAGCACCACAATGGTGCGTCTTTCATAGAGATAGAGGTCGGGACATCAATACTGCTCCAACTGGGGATAACTGTTAACGACAGCCCGATGCCGATTGATTTGGGGGACTTCCTCGTAAAACAACCAAATACGGAAGGACAAAGCATGATGAAATTACCTACTTTCACCAATGGTACTCTTGGTCGACAGGTCGCGTTCACGAAACATTTGCTCAGTTGCGTCGTCACGGAGAAAACCGGCATCATTCCTGCCGGCGCCTGTGGTAACGGCCGAAATGAACGCTGGGTACGCGACAGCTGGGGAAACGCCGATTTTACGGGCGCCTGCAGGAATCACGACCGCTGTTACGAAACTTGCAGATCGTCCAAAGACGATTGCGATGCCGAGTTTAAGAGCGAGATGCGTGAAGCTTGTAGGCGATCTTATTCGAGTCCCTGGCACGCAGTGCAGCGAGAAGCGTGTCTGCAAACCGCGAATGGATATCATTCGGCTGTTCATCGAATGGGTGGCGATTCGTACCGTGCCGCCCAGCGAGAGAGCGGCTGCTAGTTGTGCTCTCGCGGTCGCTGTTTTTCAGGAAGCAGGATAAGTATATCGCGCCACGCAATCATGCAACGGTTGTCAACACATTTTCCGTAGTGTTCCGGATATTTAATATTGGAGATAGAAGTGAAAATCCCAAATCTCACCCGTGAGCTAATTGACCTGGCGGCCACTGTACGTCTACCGCGCGGCGGTATGAATGTTGGATCTTCGCCGCAGCAAACGTGCCAGGACATCAGGTGTCAAGCAAAACTATCCGAATGCGACCACTTGTGTGTTGCTGGGGGCACGCCAAATTGCCTTCGCTGCCTTGGCGGTGCGTGTTCTGGCTGTGGATTCCCGTATTGAATCGGAAAATAGAGGATCGTTTAAAATGAAACTTCCAAAATTCACGAAGAGGGCGATATGCGAGAGGCCAATAGTCGCTCACGCCCATCGTTCCCTGGAAGGCATCACCGAATCACAGGCCTCAATTCCTGCGGCGATCGCAGGCAAACTCGCAAGTGAATACGCCATTAGCACAGTCGACGGATTGGCGCAGTGTGTCGGGACCCTTGCTGGAATTCTCGATAACTACCAACGCTGTGTTGATGGTGGCAGCAATGTCCAGTGCGCAAACATTGCCGCGCGGCATATCGCAACCATCGCATGCCGTTCCTATTGCCATTGTAGCTAGATGGCGAAGCATATTAGCTTATTTCAAGCAACGGATAACCTGTCCAAAGTCTGTGTTTTGACTCCCCAGTTTCAAGCGGAGATGAATTGTGAAATTGCCAACATTGACATCAATTATTCCGGCAGCGATTGGGGAAAACCCAGCTGCCTGCGTCGGCCAATGTGTTTCGCGGTTCGGCGAATGTATGAGTTCATGCATCCGCTCGAGCCGAGAGAGACCTCCGAACAATGGAATCATGTGCCGCGAACGTTGTGACCGAGAGCGGAATCATTGCTTGACTCGTTGCCGCGTTTAGTTGCGAATCATGTACTCACGTGGTTTTGAAGGGTCGTGTACGATGAAGCTTCCAGCGTCAAACCGTTCTTGCACCTGCCACGCAAAATCTTCATGCTCAGCCATGAGGCATACACCGTTTCGCTCATCCCTGAACATTTGGAGAAGAATATTAAGTTGCCTTTACTTACCTCCGTCATCAAGTCAAGTTGTTTTCTCCAACAAACCGACCGACACGGGATCGAGCCCCAGGACGGAGATAGTACGTGGATTCCTCGTGAATTTAGTCAAGTAAATGTACTTTGCTTACAACGGTGGACCTGTGAGCCAACGTCGATCATCTACGACCCGACGCCCCATGGCATAAAGACCACAAGTGTGAAGTAGCTACAGGAGCTTGTTCGGCGGTCGGTGGACCTATTGATTCATGCAACTATTGCGTTGCAGCACAACCGACGACTCAACGCAAATACTGGGTTGAGCCAAGGTGGTTTGATGGTCATGGGGCTCCAAATCGTCGAAAAATCATCAGACGGATGGTGCAATCAACAAAAGAGGGGAAGGGACATAGCACATTGCTGATACGTTTAGCTCGACTGTGGTAGGACTATCCTTGGAAACACACCGGAATTTGGTGGTGGCCGACGTCAATCGGCTGGGCTCGCAATTTATTCTGCATCGACCGAGCAAGTTGTAGTTGATCGAGCGCAACTTCATACATCAGATGAGACTTCTACCCGCTGCAATGAAAAGATTGGACGCTCGCCCCCATCTGCACGGGTCAGTAGTTCACAAGTCCGGTAGCGGAGATGATCGCGGCGATGCGTGCGATGGCTTCGCATCGAATCCATACACTCCGGCAGCCCTGTAATGGTAGTAAGCACCTCGCCAAAGTTGTTTTCCAACACACACCAGGATGCCGCCTTCAAGCCGAATGACAACAAGGATGGTGCCCTACCAACGCACTCCAATCAACTGCGCGGCAAGCGAACGTGTTGGTTTAGGTATTGGCCTCCGCTAATCAGCATTTGAACTGCTTGCCGTTTTTATCTGGGGCCCTAACAACTTCACATTTCCGACGCTTGATTCGATTGCCGTCTGATTTTCTTGGAAGCGAATTCGCGCCAGCGTGTATTCGTCGTTCCCTAAGAACTTGGGGGCATCGAACGCCTAGCTCATCGGATATCGCGTGATTGACGAGACTCGCATCTCACGAATATCGCCCTAGAAGCTACTGCTGCAATGCCCGGAGGAAAACCGCTCTCCGATACGGAGCGTTGGTGAGGATTCATAATAGTAACTCGAGTTGCCTCGAGAGACGTATTTCCCGTCCAAATGCAGCAACAGGTAGTAACCATCATTGCACACGGCGATATGGTGCCAGTTGGTATCCATCGTTGAAGCCGTGGGACTAAAATTCCTCCATCGCCGTGTCCAAGACGCAGTTTGGGATGATCAGAGTTATCCAACTCCAGATCGATACTACCCAACATCAGTCGAAGCCACTTCATTTCGTCTTCCGTTCGCCAGTACCAAATCGGGAAACAAAGGCTGCAGTGGAAAACAAAGGTTCTAGGAGCTGTTTCGACGATGAAGCGGTGCCGTTGTGAAGTCGACTGGCTCCGGTGAACTTGGCTTTATTGTCACCGCAACCTCGAAAAACACCCGCGTCCACTGTGACTGGTTCCTAGCTTGATGGATTGGGGGTTACTGCAATCGAGCAAGCAAAAGCATCACATTCTATTTTGAGTTGCCTAACGGATCTCGGTTGATTGCGATCTACGTGATCATTGTCCGTTTGGAATGCCTGACTGAGAGCCACCTCTCGCGTACCTTGCCGCGTGTTACCGCGGTACTTTATTGGTTGAGGCGGTCCTCGCGTCTCTGCCCTTGGCCGGCCGATCCGTGGGAGTTAATCTTGATCGCATCGACGTGACAGTGCCTATCCGCTCTCCCTCCACACTGAAGAAGTTTCTGAGATG
>CAXBHV010000480.1:0-5835 GCA_963974855.1 uncultured Rhodopirellula sp.
CGTGGTCCGAGAGCGCCCAACGCAGATCGTCCGCAGTTCCGGCCGGATCGACCGTCGCCATGCTGGCACTGACGTCGGATAGAATGACCACCGCTTTTTTCGTCGATGTCGATTCTTCAAGAACACTTGTGGGCGATAGCAACATCCAGAGGGCGGTTGCAATCGCAAGCACGCGAAGGAGTAAGAACAGCGACGTGGTCTTTGCTCCCAAAATGCGTCGTTCGCGATATAAAGCCCATACCATGACGGCGGCGCAAATCAGCGTGACCAAGACAATCAGCGGAAGATTGAACGGGTGTTCGAGCGTGATGTATTGTTGGGTGCTGGTTTCTGTGGCTCCCATCGTTCAATTGACCTCCGATGGCTGTGCGTCAACGTGGGACCTGCGTTCGGCTAGGTTCGGTTGGCCCGAGACTGCGTTGTCGATGGTCACTCCCAACGTGGGGGCATCCATTTCGGAATATTCGGGGATTCCCGCGACGCCAAAACGCTCGCGCGCCAGAATGCCCGAAAGGACCAATTCACCGGTGATCAGCAAAATCAGTCCCGTCAATAGATAGGGCCACAACGGATCAGATTGCGTCGACGCCGTCGCGGACAACCGTTCGATTGACGGGTTGGCGATGGTCGAAGCCGCAATCTGCTGAACCGCATCGGAACTCAGCGGAATTAAATTCGATTCATCGCTGTCTCGTAGCACTTGAAACGGAATCGCTTGATCAGCGAGACCGATTTCCAACTCGTAGGCGCCCGGCAACCGAGTGCGGCTAGATCGGAATTCGAATCCATCGTCACGTTGATTGGCAGTCAATTCGATTGCGTCACCGTGCGGCGATCTCAAAATCGCCGTTGCAGCATCCGCATTGGCTTGCTCGGACGCGTCGGAGTACGGTACGCGGAACACGATTGGTTCACCAGGTTGCAGGTTGTACTGTGTCGCCCGAGGATGCGCTAAATAGTCAATCCAGTCGCGAACCATCACCACAAACGATTGGGTGCGGGCAAGATCACTCCATTGCAATCGCAGCGGAACCGCTTGCACGATCACTCGCCCCCGTCCCACAAAATTCTCCGCCGCCAATGGCTGTCCATTACTGAGTTTTAGCAGCACTGACAACGCTTTGCTGTTCTCGCTGGTGACGAATTGGAAACGGCGCCGGATCACTGCGTCGGCTAAATCAAGCTGTTTGTCATCAGTCAATTGACGTGTCGCCGGGTGCGTACTGCGATACGGGTCGATTTGGGGACGCCTGCGTTCCGTTTGCTCAGGATCGGAATCGTCCGCTGCGTCTTCGGTATCCTCGGCGTCGACGATGCGGTCGATTTTTAAGGGGGACAGTCCACCGGCGTCGGCAAACAACGAGTGGTTGAAGGAATCGACGTCGGTTCGAGGCCCAAGTCCGATCCACAAACCGCCTCCATCGGAGACAAAATCGGTGAGGATCGCAACGATGTCCTCGTCCAACCGCGTCAGATTGGGAATCACGACGACGCGTTGCTGAGAAAGATCCATCGTCGGCAATTCGGATGGCGAAACCAGCGTCGGCACATAGATCGAATTGTCACTCAGCGGGACGCCGTCGATCCATCCCAACGCCGCCTGGACAAAGTACGAATCTTGTTGCATCTCGGCGAGTTCAAACGCGTTTTCGACGATCACCACCGGGACACGGTCGACGACTTCCACCACCGTACTAAAATGATTGTCTGCGATGAGATCGTCCGAGTGATCCAGTCGACAACTAACGCGGTACGTTCCCGGTTTCGTGAACGTGTGCTCCCAATTCACTTCGAGTGATTGCGCTGCATCAATGGAATCGATTGATTGCTGGTCTTGTTCGGCTCCATTAATTTTCCAGCGAAGCGGAGCCCCGTAAAACGCGGCGCTTCCGTAATTGTGCAGCCGAGCTGTCATCGTCACCGGTTGGTCCACGCCTACGATCGTCCGCCGGACCATCATTTGATCCACCGCTACATTCCCCTTGGATGCAGCCTGTTGGGACCCCGACTCGGTGAACTTGTCTAAGCGAACGGTTTGGATTTCGGTGCGAATGGGTGAATCGTTCAAAACTTCGTGAAAACGTTTCCAGCCTGCTTCATCCTCCAGTCCCCAATCGGCGGCTTGACCGTCCGTCAACACGACAATGCGACGCGAGGATTGCGTCGGTTGGTGTTCGGCCTGAACCGCAGTGAACAGTGCCGCCAACAGATCGCTGCGGCCTCGGGTGGCCTGCAGTTGCTGTAGTTCGGACTTGATCCACTGTCGGGTTCGCCGATCGCTTCGGACCGGCCCCGTGCCAGTCCACATCGGATACGGTGCGGCGGTCAAGACACGGACGTCATCCGAATTTGGCAATTCCGTCACCATCTCGATCGCATGATCGATCGCACTGCCAATCACCGTTCCTTGCGGATCCGATCGCAACATCGACATCGAGTTGTCGACAATAAAGATGGTCTCGCCGCGCTGGTTACCTGCTAAAAATCCCGACGGCAACAGAGGGCGTGCGAGTGCGAACACAAGTGCCGCAATCGCCAAACAACGCAGCAATAACAGCAGCCACTGTTTCATGCGTCGCGCACTGGTTTTTTTCGCGGATGCCTCCATTAAAAACTGCATCGCACCCCACTGGATCACCGTATTACGGCGTCGGTCAAACAGATGCAGCAATAGCGGAGCGGCAGCCAACGGCAGAGCAAACAAAAATGCAACGCTCAGGAAACTCATCGTCGTTTCGCTCCTTTGCGTGCCATGCGGTTCCGCAGGAACCAGCCAAGCGTGTCTGCCAAATCGACCGCGGTCGTCAAGCGGACATAGTCGCCACCGAGGCCCACCACGGTTTCCTCTAATTCCGCAACAAAGCGCCGCATCCGTTCCAAGTATTGGTGGCGGACGGTGGGGGGATCCAAATGAATCCGCTGGCCCGATACTTCTAATGACTGAAACGCCGACCAACGTCGTTGACGGGCCGCACAATGTTGGATTTGCTTACCCAAACTTCCTTCGTTATTGGGGGCCGCCTCGCTCGGCTGCGCTGACTGCAGCGTCGCCAAGATCGCACGCAGATGAGCCGCATGCTGTTTCGCTGGAACAAACGCTGGATTATTGTCGTGCAGAATCGTCAATCCGACCGCGTCGCGTTGATGCAACAGTAGCCTCGCCAAACAGGCGGCTGCTTGTTTGCTGTAATCAAGCTTGCTCTGAGTCGACAGACCAAACTTCATCGATCCACTCGCGTCGATCGCCAACATCGCATGCAGGTTCGTTTCTTCTTCGAATTGGCGGATAAAGTAGCGATCGTTCCTTGCGTAGACCTGCCAATCGATTTGTCGGACCTCGTCACCCGCGGCGTATTGCCGGTGTTGGGCGAACTCGCAGCAACCCCCTTTGGTCGTTGAGCGATGCTTGCCCGCTAGTAACCCGTCCACCACACTCCGCGACAATAGTTCCAAATGACCGATTTGATCCAAAATCCGCGGGTCGACCAAATCGCGATAGGGCGACGGTGACACAGCGGGCGTCGGCGTGAGATCGGCAGGCGGACGACGGCGAAATCGAGTGAACATGAAGTAGGGTGGTGTCGGGGGTGAAAATCGTGAGAGAAAACGAGTTAGGCCCATCGGATGTTTAAGTGGCGGTCGATGTTACGTAGCTATCATCACCAGACGGTGGATCCACGTTCTGGCGGCATTAACCGTAGTGGACGAGGCAATGAGTCCTTTTTGGCTCAGTGAAGCGGCAGGACTCGTAGCCTCGTCCACTACCGCCCGCCATTTTTTGTTCCGAACGTCCTTAGCTATTCTTTGCCGGTTGGTTCTTTTGCTTTAGCGAGGGGGTTTGATCGATAATCCTGCTCAAAACCGAGTCGGCATCGACTCCAGCGGCCTCGGCGTTGAAGGTCAAAATCACGCGATGTCGCAGTACAGGTAACGCGACTGCGATCAGGTCTTCGGTTGTAGCGTGACATCGGCGATTCAGTAACGCCCGTGCCTTGGCGGCCAACAACAGAGAGATTGTGGCACGCGGGCCCGCACCCCACTGCACCAAATTCTGTAGCTCCGATGACATCGTTCCCTCTTCGGGACGCGTGCCCCGTACCAAGTCGAGCGCCGCGTTATAGACGTGGTCGGCAACGACAACGCTGCGGACCAGGGATTGCATCTGGTGGATTTGCTGTTCATCGAGCACTTTGACGGTCTCGAACTTGTAGTCCGTGGTTTGCCGGCGAGCAATTTCCATTTCGTCATCGCGACTCGGATAAGCGACATGAATTTTCAGCAGGAAACGATCCAGCTGTGCCTCGGGCAACGGGTAGGTGCCTTCGGTTTCGACTGGATTCTGTGTCGCCAAGACAAAGAACGGATCGGGCAGCGAGTAGGTCTGGCCACACACGGTTAACTGACGCTCCTGCATCGCTTCGAGTAACGCGCTTTGCGTCTTGGGTGGCGTTCGATTGATCTCGTCCGCCAAAATCACGTTTCCGAACAAGGGACCCTCGACGAAACGGAAAATGCGCTTGCCAGTCGTGTGATCCTCTTCCAAAATCTCGCTGCCCGTGATATCGCCTGGCATCAAGTCGGGAGTGAATTGCACGCGGCGAAATGTCAAATCGGTCAACGAGGCCAATGTCGCTACCAACATCGTCTTGGCCAATCCGGGCATGCCCTGCAAAATGCAATGACCGCGGCACAGCATCCCAATCAATAGCTGCTCGGCTACTTCGTGTTGTCCCACGATGACGCCGGCCAACTGTTCGCGAAGTGCCGTCAACTGCTGGTGCAATTGGTCGACCGCCTCCGCCACGTCGAGCGAGTTGTCATTGTTCGTTTTAGGCGGTCCGTTGGTACTCGGTTTTGTCATTTCGTCGATTCGATTTACCATGATATTCTTATTCGCTTGAATTTTGCGGGTTTTGT
Organism: uncultured Rhodopirellula sp.; assembly: GCA_963974855.1. Classification (GTDB taxonomy): domain Bacteria; phylum Planctomycetota; class Planctomycetia; order Pirellulales; family Pirellulaceae; genus Novipirellula. The sequence goes on from CAXBHV010000480.1 coordinate 4,918, forward strand.
TTATGGGGCTTTGAACTGTAATGCTTCCGCCGCGCTGATCAGTCCGTCGGCGTCGGCATCGAGGGCCGAAAACTGTTCATCTAAACCAGGAAACTCGTTACGGGTCAGGTCGTTGTCGCCATTGCGGTCCATCCTGACGAACCAATCCGGAGCCGCAATCGACGGTGTCCAGTCGGGTTGCTCGATTCGCCGAAGCCCGGCAAGCTCGCCATGCACGGTTGGCCCAAGTCCCAGACAAACACAAATCGGCGATTGCATTTCCCGTTGTGACAAATCACCGTCGCCATCCTTGTCAAAGCGAGACAGTCGCTGTTCGAGTTCTCGCAACTCACGAATTGTAAAACGTCCGTCGCCATTAGGGTCCAGCATTGGCAGCAGAGGATAACCGTCGACGACCGCGCCCAGTGAGATCTGGTCTGACTGCGATGTCTGTACAGCCGAAAATTGGATGGTGGTGTCACCGATGTTCACGTTGACTCCAGCAGACGTTGATGACGCCGCGACGATGGCCTGCAGTTCCGACAACGTGCCGACAATGCTCAATTTCGACTTACTTGCATTGGCGGTAACATATTCAACCATTAGATCGATATCTGGAGCTTGGTTTTCGAGGACGCTTATTTCCGATTCGTCGATTCGCCCGTTTTGGTCCGTGTCGAAAACTGCGATCGTTGCAAAAAGACTCGCGTTGTCTCGCGTAATCGCTTGTATATCGGCGAGCAATAGTAACAACGGTCGTTCGGCGGCCGAATCGTCAACATCATCGGCAAGCGGTCGGGCAGCCGCCGCGATTTCAAGGGCTTCGACAATGTCGTCTCGGTTAGCATCGCACTTCTGAAAGGCCTCGGTCGCCTGGATGCGTTCTGCAGCGGAGATGCGTCCGTCCCGATCACGATCGAGAATTCGTACGACAGGTCG
>CAXBHV010000481.1:0-5829 GCA_963974855.1 uncultured Rhodopirellula sp.
ATGCCCGCGTCTTTTGCGGCGGCGAGCCAACTGTTTTCGCGAGGAATCTGGTAGTGCTGGACCAGATCTTCATCATCCAACAGGTCGAACATGAATTGGGCCGGCATCCTCATCTCTTTTTTCTCGGCAGCCTCCTGCCACATCACCAACAGTTTGCTTTCAATGTGCCGCATCACCGTTTCAGGAATACAGGTGTCCGTAACGCGGTTGAACCCTTCGTCGCGAAGCTTGACCTCGTCTTCGACCGACAGGGCACGCCAATCCTCGATGATTCGGTACTCGTCGTGGGCGACAAGATTAAAGATGTCCTCTTCCAGATTCGCAGCGGTACAGGTGATCGCATGGACTTTGCCTTGGCGGATCATTTCGGCAAGTGAAATTCCCAGCTCGCCCGTGCTCATCGCCCCTGCCAGAGTGACCATCATCTTGCCGCCGTTTTCCGGAGCGACGAACTCGCGATAGCTTTTTGCTGCACTTAAGGTTTCGCGTGCGTTGAAATGGAGAAAATTCTTTTCAAGGAATTCAGATACGTTCACAGTAGGGTTTCTTGTTAAAGCGTCGCGGAAACGGGATGGGTGAAATTGACCAACGCGAAAGATTCTAGCGAGTAACCGGCCAATGCCGTAGCCAAAGTGGCACTGACTTTAACTGAACGCATACTTTTCGCGGGCAGCAGATTTCCAATAACATCAAGAGCCACTGCGATCACGGCAACCTAAAATCAGACGAGTCGATCGGGGGGCTAGGTTCCTGAGGGCTGGGCGTCCTGCGGCGAACAAAGCGGTCCCTGAGCACTTTTTCTTGTTGTTTTCACAGTCAAAGCAGGGGCGTTGCCAAGCGGGACCGGACTGGGGCATCTGCGTTTGGATGGCCCCCTCCGGTTGCCGCAACCTATGTCACAGGCAGGGGTTAGGTGCATTTTTACGATTAGCTGACGCGTTGGCAGGCGTGCGTAGCATTATTCGGGCCAAAAAGATTGACTTGCCCTTTTCGGAAATCGAGCGATCTGATAGGGTTTGAGGGTGATCACCGGTGTAATTGTTGCGTTTTGCGTCCAAATCCTTCTGCTTGACCGTTTTCTGGGAATGTTGGCCCACAAAAACGGCGAATTCTCTTCGTCCATCCTCGATGTTTTTCTCGGGCTGATGGTTTGCGCTAAACGTGCTGATTCACACCGGCAGTCGCCTTTTGCAACTGTTCCGATTCTCTCGCTTCCCAAAAGCACCTGCTTTCCCAGGCGAGTCATTGTTCAGTTCAATCGAACCGTTTGATTGAAAAGCGCCTCTGCTACCTCACTCGCGCCCGCCAAACATTGGCCTCCTAAGGAGCTTTCACCGAAGATGGCAACTACGACCATGCGTCGCCTCGAACCTACTAGCGTTCGACACTTTGGAACTGGACTTTCCACTTTTGAACTACCTGACCTTACTGCCCTGCAAACCGTGTCATATGCGGCGTTCCTGCAAGAGGATCGTGAGCCTCTGAATCGGGAAAATGACGGTCTGGAAAGTGTTCTGCGCGAGATTTTCCCGATCTCAAGCTATGACGGCAACATTACGCTGGAATATCTTTACTATGAACTTGGCAAACCACGCTATACCAGTCAGGAATGTCGCCAGCTGCGTCTGACTTACGGTCGGCCGCTGCGAATTTGGTTGCGTCTGAACCGCGAAGAACCCGTCGAAGAAGAAGTGTATCTCGGCGACCTGCCAATCATGATGGGCGGGGGCGAGTTCATCATTAATGGTGCTGAACGCGTTGTCGTATCCCAATTGCACCGTAGTCCCGGCGTCGACTTTGTTCTCGAACAAGACACGACGACGGACCGCAAGCTGCCAAGTTGCCGTGTGATTCCTGAGCGTGGCTCGTGGATCGAAGTCAACGTCACTAAGAAAGACGCGTTGACCGTCCGTATCGATCAAAGCGGCAAGTTTGCTGCCACGACCTTGCTTCGCGCGATGGACCCTCGCTACTCGACCGATGCCGATTTGTTGGCAGCGTTCTACGAAACCACCGAGTACAAGATCAGCGGCGGCAAAAGTGCTGCGAAAATCGAAGGCAAAATCGCCGTCGACGACGTGATCTATCCTAGCGATTCGGATCGTGCCGGCGAAATCATCGTCGAAGCCGGCCACAAGGTCACCAAAGAAGTTGCTGAAACCATCTGCACCGCTGGCGTTACCAGTATCGAGTGCATGGAATCGCCGAAGATTCCTTTGATTTTCAACACGTTGATGGATGACAATACCGCCAGCCACGAAGAAGCGTTGCTTCGTATTTACCAACGCCTTCGTCCGGGTAATCCGCCACAGTTGGAAAAGGCTCGCACCTTGTTCCAGGAAAAGTTCTTTGACGAGAACCGATATCGCTTGGGTAAAGTCGGTCGTTTCCGCTTGAATCGCAAGCTCAAGCTGGGCGTCGATGAAAATATCATGACGCTTCGTCCCGACGACATGATCTCAGCAATCAAGTACTTGATTAACCTGTTTGATCCTGACAGCGGCGCAGAGATCGACGATATCGATCACCTCGGCAACCGTCGTCTGCGAACCATCGACGAATTGGCTAGTGAAGAACTCCGCAAGGGATTCTTGAAGCTGCGTCGTACGGTACAAGAACGAATGAGCATCAAAGACGCTCAGGACATGTCGCCTCGTTCGCTGATCAACCCCAAGAGCGTCTCCGCAGCGATCGATTACTTCTTCGGTCGTGGTGAACTGTCTCAGGTGGTTGACCAGACGAACCCGTTGAGCCAATTGACGCACGAACGGCGGTTGTCGGCACTCGGCCCAGGTGGTTTGAACCGAAAGCGTGCAGGCTTTGAAGTTCGCGACGTTCACATTTCTCACTACGGTCGTATTTGCCCAATTGAGACCCCTGAAGGTACAAACATTGGTTTGATCAGCTCGCTTGCGATCTACGCAGGCGTGGATAGCTACGGCTTTTTGGTCACACCGTATCGATTGATCAAAGAAGGTAAGGTCGTTGACCAGGTCGTGTGGTTGCGAGCGGACGAAGAGAGCGAATCGTACGTGGCGCCGGCGGATACCGAAGTGGTTGATGGTGCTTTGGTTGCTGGGCCAAACATGATTGCCCGCTTCCGCAGCGACTTTGAAATCGTGCAGCCGGAACAGGTCGATTACATGGACGTCGCGCCTAGCCAAATGGTGGGTGTTTCGGCCGGTTTGATTCCGTTCCTCGAGCATGATGATGCAAACCGTGCTTTGATGGGTTCGAACATGCAGCGTCAAGCCGTTCCTTTATTGGTGGCCGAACCACCAATCGTAGGAACCGGAATGGAACGCGAAGTCGCGCGTAATAGTGCGATGGTTGTTCGCGCACGCCGCGGCGGCAAAGTGACCTATGCGGATTCAACACGAATCGAAGTTGGCAGCGATCATTACGACCTGAAGAAATACCAAGGTCTTAACGAACGTACGTGTTTGAACCAAAAGCCAATCGTGAACGTGGGCGACAAGGTCGAAGAGAATCAAATCATCGCGGACGGTGCTGCCACGCGTAATGGCGAATTGGCACTTGGACGGAACGTATTGGTCGGCTTTATGTCGTTCGATGGTTTCAACTACGAAGATGCGATCATCATCAGCGAAGAATTGGTTCGCAATGACACCTACACTTCGATCCACATCGAAGACTTTGATGTCGAAATTCGCGAAACCAAACTGGGACGCGAAGAGTTCACTCGCGACATTCCCAATGTGTCCGAAAAGGCACTTCGCAATCTTGACGACTCAGGAATTGTCAACGTCGGAACCTATGTCAAACCAGGCGATATCCTGGTCGGCAAAGTAAGTCCGAAGAGCAAGACCGAACTGACACCCGAAGAAAAACTGCTTCACGCTATCTTTGGTCGTGCTGGTGAAGACGTCAAAAACGATTCGCTCGAAGTCTCGTCGGGAATCGAAGGGATCGTCATCGATACCCAGAAATTCTCGCGTCGCATGAGCTTGTCCGAAGACGAGCGAAAGGTATTCGAAGCCGAATTGAAGGCCGTCGAAAGCGAAGGCAACTCCGAAGTCGCGAGCACCTTTGAATCGCTTGTTCGCGAAATGGAAGAAGTCGCCAACGTGAAGCTTAAGGATGCCACTGGCACTCCTCTGGCCGATGGTCAAGATCCTAAGTTTGTTGCCGAGCGAGCGACTTCGTTCCGCTTGGATCACATTTTGGATCAGATCAAGGACGAAGCGAAGAAGAAGGAAGTTGAAAACGTTCACACTCAGCAATGGGCGAACGTCGAGGCTGCCATTGACGCTCGTGACCGTAAACTCAACAGCATGAAGCGTGGTGACGAACTACGCAGCGGTGTGCTGCAGATGGTCAAGGTCTACGTCGCCACCAAACGTGTTATCAGCGTCGGTGACAAGATGGCCGGACGCCACGGTAACAAGGGTGTGATCGCGAAGATCCTGCCGATCGAAGACATGCCGTTCTTGCCTGATGGAACTCCGATCCAAATCATGCTCAATCCGCTGGGGGTACCTAGCCGTATGAACGTGGGTCAGATTCTCGAAACTCACCTAGGTTGGGCAGGTGCGAAGCTTGGCTTCCAAGCACTGACACCTGTCTTCGATGGTGCAAGCGAAGAGGACATCAACCAGTGTCTTGCGGACGCCGGTCTTCCGGCTCACGGCAAGATTCGATTGACCGACGGGCGCACCGGAGTTCCGATGGAACAAGAAACGACCGTGGGTTACATCTACATGCTGAAGCTACATCACCTTGTTGATGACAAGGTACACGCACGAAGCACCGGACCTTACTCATTGATCACCCAGCAACCTCTTGGTGGTAAGGCTCGCTTCGGCGGACAGCGTTTTGGAGAAATGGAAGTTTGGGCACTTGAAGCTTATGGTGCCGCTTACATTCTGCAAGAACTGTTGACCGTCAAGAGCGACGACGTCGAAGGCCGTACCAAGATTTACGAGTCGATGGTCAAGGGCGAAAACACATTGGAAGCGGGCACCCCTGCAAGCTTCGACGTGTTGACGAACGAGATCCGCGGCTTGGCACTCAACATGCAGCTTGAGAAGCGACCGATTTAAGAGAGGTATTAGGTAATCGGTTTTCGTTAGCCGCCCCTGGTTGGCTGCTGCGGACCGTGTCCTCTCTCGTTTTGAAACCGGAGCCTGCTGGCTCCGGTCCTGACTTTGCGACATTCGACCCGATTGTCGCTACCCTCTGACACCTAAAAACCTGCTTTCTAAGGCCTGTGATTTATGTCGATTAGCGAAACTAGCAATTACGATCGCATCAACGACTACGCTTCGGTACGCATCTCGCTCGCGCGACCCCAAGACATCAAAAGTTGGTCCTTCGGCGAAGTCAAGAAGCCCGAAACGATCAACTACCGTACTTATCGCCCAGAAAAAGACGGACTTTTCTGCGAACGCATCTTCGGCCCTGAAAAGGATTGGGAATGTGCTTGTGGCAAGTACCGTGGAATGAAATACAAGGGCATGATTTGTGATCGCTGTGGCGTCAAGGTGACCCACAGTCGCGTCCGTCGAAAACGAATGGGGCACATCGAATTGGCGGCCCCCGTCGTCCATATTTGGTTCTTCAAAGCGATGCCCTCACGCTTGGGTAACCTGCTGGACATGAAGACCAGCTCGCTCGAAAAAGTAATCTATTTCCAAGATTACGTGGTGATCGAACCGGGCCAAACGGAACTCGAAGAACGCCAACTGTTGACCGAAGAAGAGTACCGTGCCGCGCGTGCTCAGTGGGGCAACGATGCTTTTGATGCCGACATGGGCGCCGAAGCTGTTCGCAAACTGTTGAACAAGCTTGACTTGGTCACGTTGTCCG
>CAXBHV010000482.1:0-5825 GCA_963974855.1 uncultured Rhodopirellula sp.
CGTCCTGAAGCGTTTTTGACTATCCCTCGCCCCATCAACGTCGAAGGTGTGACCGGATGTAACAATGGCGCAGCCGCCCGCAACACTTCGCGACTCTCGGGCGTCAACGCAGGGTCAGGATGTAACACGGTCCTCGTTCGTGCGTTTCGCAACGGACCGCTCGTCAAATCAAGCAGTTCCGGAGCACGACCAATCACTGCGGTATTCACTGGTAACTGGGCGGCTTCGATGATGCGATCGGCAATCAAGTGAAAGTGCACATGCCGTAGGTGTTCGACCGCCGCCAGACGCAGCAGGGTCTCCCAGTGCAAAATACGACGTTTTGGCACGAAACATTGGCCTGCCAAGGCCCCGGTCGCAGTTCCTTCGTTTTCAGTGGTATCGATCGCCGGGAATACCCAAGAACGCGGTGGCACCCACACGATAGGCCACCCCTGCTTCTTTGCCACGATGATCTCGCGATTTTGCAGACGTGTTTCTCCAGGTTGATAACTCTGAAGCGAGACGAGCACAGCGGCCAGGCGTGCTTGAGATTGAACGGCTTGATCCACCACCGCATTGTCGAACGAATCAATTGATGCAAAATACTGCCACAATGGTGAACGCTTTGCACCGGCGGATTGCAGCGATACCTTTCCGCCTTCGGGATCGGGTTCTGCAGCAGTTTTCGAGAGAAAAAAATGAGGTCGAGTCAATTGAAATCGCTTGCCCGCATCCGATTCGACGTGAATGTTAAAGAAACATTCCCCCATCGTCTTCAATACGGAATCCACTACCGTACTGATATCATCTTTGCCCAATACCGAATCTGCGATACCAACATTGGCGAATCGCTTGGATTCACCGAACCAGCGGCGATCAGACGGAACAAGCAACTTGGTCAGACGAACGTGTTTGCCGTCGTATTGATTTAGCCGATGGACCGTCTCGTCGGGTTCAAGCAACAGCGAACTGGTACCTGCCACCATGACTAACAACACATGCTCGGCCAACACCGCCAATCCCTGAGGTTGTCCGTCGGCGTCTCGTTCGTGCTCGTCTAGCACATCGGTGTGTTGCGTCGCGTGATTCGTTAAATCAATGTCAATCGCGACCGGAATCCCTGGGCCAAACGACAACGGGTCGTCGGGGTCTCGAGTCAACACGCGGTACAGTTCGCGTCCGAGACGTTGGGCCCATGAGCGATCTTCGTCGGACACCCGCACCACTGCGACGCAAAACAGTGGCCGATTCATCGGTGCGGGATCGGGAAAATGAGACAGGTGGTCCAAAGTCAAACCTGCTCAATCGCATTGACAAAAATATCTCGGTTCACGCGGCTATTGCCCGATTTGAAGTAAGACGAATGAGCACAAGCGGGAGAGACGAAGCCGAATATCGAGGAACATCCAAACGGATCCACCCTCAAGAACTCGCGATCGACTTGCATCCCCGTGGCCATCAGACTTCCGCCAACCCCGTCCCCACGAGCATTGACGTTAATCCAGTGGTCGACCATCTGGGGTTTCCTGCCGTCGTCGGGCCGTAAACGGTTTGCAACAAACTTGATCGCCAGAGCCGCACCGACCGTGAACCAATTGTGCACGCGACCCGGCAACCCCTCACGTTCGAGTGATCGCAGCGCCTCGTAGGCCACCACGGTCCCCCAACTATGACTAATCAGCTCGATCGATTTGCCCTGCTGCAACAGCGGACGAACCACGTCGGTGCATTCGTCGATCACCAGACGTCGAATGCGGTCACTAGACAGATATTTGACGAAATCATCCACACAATCGAGTCCGGGGATTCCAAAGGCGGCACGCGGGATCGCACCTTCCACTTCTCGATCGATGCCGCGCTCACCGCTTCGCTCAGCGATCTGTTCGGCGGCCTCGCGTGCCATCCGTTCTTCCAAAATCGCCTCTAACATCAACTCCATCTGTTGCTGCTGAACCGGATCGACTTCACGGTTGAGTTCGCGATTGGTCTTCGAAACATGCTTACTCCATAACACCTCTTTGCGATTGGCTCCTAACACTTGCTGGTTGTGCAGTGTCAGAAACGGTGACATTGCATTCCACCAGCTGTCGGAAAAATGGGCCGGGTGTTCGCAAATTCCATGCACATAGACCAACGCTTGTCCGCCGGCACGAGCGCCGCCGCTGTCACCGTCGCGGCCGGCCCCAGGTTGAGCTGCCCCTAATTGGTTGGCGATCTGTTGCAAGATGGCCAACAATTGTTTCCAGTCGGCTGAGGATATTTGAGCAGCTCCGGACGTGCTCTTTTCATCCGATTCATCATCGTCACCACTGGCGACTTTCTTACCACCGAAGACCACGCTTGCCGTCGTACTAGGCTCGAGCTGTGGAACTTGGTCGAATCGTTCGTTCCTAAGTCGATCATGCAATGTGCGAATGCCTTTGCCGTCGCACCCTCCTTGCGAATCGAATCACAGAAGTAATAGGTGAACGCCCCATGATAATCACCACCAATAAACGCATCAGCGCTGGTTTGATCGTCTCGGCATCCTGACCACAATACGTGATTCATCTCCGAATCGTCGCCACCGCGAGTGCGTGTTTTTTTGAACACATCGTGGAACGAGCGAGATTTGGTCGCATCGGCGATCGCCACCTGCACCTCGATCGGAGGCGGGGCGAACCTCGCCAACACTGTATGGCGATCGATCTCATTCGGAGTTGCCGGACGTACGCCTGGCTGGTCTTCCAACGACCGAGTCCCGCCCCTCGTTTCGTCGTGACTTCGCTCCGCCGCGACGTGATCCAACGACAATGATCCAGCGGTCAAAAAGTCAGTCTTTGCTGCACGGCTCAGCTCAGGAGCAATAAAGCGGGTGCCCGATCCACTGTGGCAACAATCCAGCACAAACGTCACATCAACGCCATCGGGGATTTGCTCGGTCCACGCTCGCAGTTCATCGTCCAGCATATAGGTGTCGGGATCGTTCCAGTCCATCCCGTACAAACAGAGCAATTCGTCCCGGAAATCTGCCTCACCTTCTTCGCCATCCGTATCGGCGGTGTACGACCCGTGGCCAGAAAAGTGGAACACTAACCGGTCGCCCGGCTTTGCCCCTTTGAGTAACCATTTCCAACCCTTTTTGAGCTCTGACTTGGTCACCTCTGCATCCGTTCGAACTCGGATGTGATCGGTGTTAAACCCAAATTCATCGACCAGTAACCGCTTCAGGGAATGCGTGTCATTCACGCAACCTCGCAGATCACCGATGGTCTTGTAGTCGTTAATTCCCGATAGAAAGGCTCGACTCGCCATGGCAATCGTCTCCGCTGTTTCGACAAAGGGTAAGGTGAAAAGTTGGCTCCCCCCCAGGCTACACCCCCTAGCATCGGTGCACAAGCAAAAGCCGACACGATGAATAATTACGAGGCAAATTGGCTTTCTCGCTCACGCGGATACTCGATTTCACATAAAGTGAATTAGATCTCTACGGTATTAAAGATGACACTTATCCACTTCGGAGCGTTTTCTTGGTCTCCATCACAAACTCATCGGAAACACCGCAATCCACTGCGAAGCGGCGCAGCACCAAGCACCGATCCACGAAGACATCGATGGTGTCACAAATACCGAAGCGGTCCCTCGTAGCTGATCAAACGTCAACCCAACGAGCGATTGAATACTTGCTGTCTCTAAAAGGCGAAAATGCCGACAAGTTGCTCGCCGATGCGGTACTAAAACCAAGAGGGACAAAAGTACAGGCGTATGATCGACTTTGCAGCGGTGATCGCATTAGAGTCCTCCGATAACTCACTGCGTCGTCGACTGAACGAGATCTCCAATGAACAAACAAGGATCGAGATCATAAGCAATGCAATCGATCACGATGCCTACGATGACCCGAGCATCCGCGAGGCACGCAGACAACGGGCTGGCGACGTCGTCGCTAGCCGCGGCCATTTTTTTGGCAAATTACGACCGCTGAGGTCTCGCGTCTGATTGGCACAAAGCTGCTGCCTCGAGAGAACCGATTTTAATTCGAAGGCAGATAGCCCGCGGAATCATCAGTTCAATGGTTGTGGAATTGCCCCTTATCCGTAGTAGATCTTGCTAAAGATCCTTCGTCGCGTCTCTTTTGCAAGTTCCACGATACGGCTTTCATGCTGCGTCGGTTCCAAAGCCGGCGAACGCGATTAGTGAGACGTCGTGCCATTGACCGTGGTGTTTGAGATAACACTCTTGGGATGCAAACGATCCCAAAAGGATCGTTTGGGTTGTTCTTGAGGAGACATCGCCCGCTCTAAAATTTGTTTCGTTAACTCGGGGTCAGCATAAGGCGTGGCCGATACAACGGTCGCAGCGGGGCCGGTCGGTTCAACTTGCACCACGGGCGGCTCGAAGTCGCTAGCGCCCATCACGCCGCCCTGTTTTGGCGTTTTTAAACCTGCTTGATCGATCAGCTGCTGAAATTTGATGTTCGCGGCAGCGTGCACATGTGAGGTGGGTTGAACCGAATTCGATTCGGGTGTTGCATCAATCTTGGCGTCCACATCGGCTGCACCTGATTTATTAAACAGTCCAGGACCTTGGCCGCCTGCTGGCACGAACGAGGCTCGTGGATTTGCAGACGACTGCTTTCGCATGATGCCAAGGAATTCGCGGTCGTATTGCTTCTCGGCAATTGGACTCCACACCATTCGCCCGCCCTCGAGACTCGCTTCGTAGACCGAGATTTCCGCATAGTTCTCGATCGTTGGTGGCACTTTCACGATCTCTGTGCTGCCGTCGGCATGAAAGACCGTTTTCGTTCCCCATTGATCCATTGGAAACTGCGAAACGTCAAACACTTCGTCTTTTTGCGCACGATCCATGGCTTCGGCCAATGCCGCGACATCGCTCGCTCCGACCGGACCTCCGGTGCCTGCCAAACTCTTCAAATTGGCAACACTGTTGATCACATCGCTGGCCCCACCCAAGCCAAGGTTCATTGCAGCGCCCTGTGCCATAATGTTTTGCGCGGTCGAACTATCCTTCATGTAGTAAGGCCCGAGCCCGGTGAATTGCCAACCGTTGACCAAATTCATCGCAGCACGGATCTCTCCGGGGCCACCATTGATCTCGATCGTGTATTTCTGAGTCAAATCGGGCACAAACACAATTTCGTAAGTAAAGAACATGTGTGGACCTAGTCCATCGTTGACCAGTTCGCTCGAATGCGGCCCACTAGGGATTTGATCCGAGTGAAGCGTTGGATTGTGAGCCACACCGTCGAATTGCTGTCCCTCTTCATTATCCGAGGCTTGTGCCCCGCCGCCTTGCATCGAACTGCTGCCCGAGCGGCTGAAGTTGCCGGTCAGATCGAGCTTGGCGTAGTTCGCCTGGTCATCAAAGCTGGTTGGAATTGGCGCCGAACCGGTCAAACCGATTTTGGCGTCCTCGACGTGGTAAAAATTCTTCGAGACCACCAACAACGGCTTGGGCAAGTAGAAGGGAATCCCCGGAGACTCACATCGATTAGCTGGGGACGCGGGGCGCGCGGTGATATGCGGCTTGCGGTGCTTGTATTGCATATAACCACAGCCGGTCATCGACAAACACAGCACGGTTAAAACCAAACTGCTGAAAGCTCGAACGAATCCGTTACGTAACATCAAAACGCTCCCGACGCGACGATTCGCGTGACATCGAATGGGTAAATCAAAGCGGGGTATCCGGGTAATCTCCCCGGTTCAATCCGCATTACCGTCAAATCGGGCATCTTGCTTGCGATCCTTCGTCGAACAACGATACTGAAGGAACTAGAGCTCAACCCCCATCGCGTCGTGCCGATTAGGTTGAGTTTGCGGCTGCACTCTCAAAACTGT
>CAXBHV010000483.1:0-5822 GCA_963974855.1 uncultured Rhodopirellula sp.
CAAAATTGCAAAAACACTTGCAAGCGACTCGTGAAGCGGGCGAACCGATCTCGAGCGACGTCGAGTTTTTGGCAGGACTGCAACGCATCGAATACGTTTTCGTCGACCCCGACAACAACGACATTGTGATCGCGGGCCCTGCGGAGCCTTGGGAAATGCTCGATGACGGCAGTGTTGTGGGTACGAAGTCGGGAAAATCGACCATGCGATTGGCCGATTTGATCGTCGCGTTTCGCACCGTCGAAACTGCTCGCCGTGGCGGTATCAGCTGCTCGATTGAACCGACTGCCGAAGGTCGTCAACGACTACAAAACCTGCTTCGCAACGTCAAACTTCGTCCAGGCCAAAACCCTGCGATTTACGAGTCGGCGATGAAGCAAGCGTTCGGCCCGCAAATGATCCAGTTGACCGGAGTGCCGCAAGACAGCCGCTATGCTCGGATCCTGGTCGCTGCCGACTTTGAAATGAAGCGAGTTGCGATGGAGTTGGCTCCATCGAACGTCCATGGATTGCCCAGCTATCTGCAAATGTCCAAAAATAGCCGCCACAACGCGTCCCAAAACCCACGTTGGTGGATGGCGTGCAACTACGACGCGATGACCAAGAGCGAAGACGCGTTGGCTTGGAAATTGTCGGGCCAAGGCGTGAAAACGCTGACCGATCAAGACTTGGTAGCCGCTGACGGGGACGTCAAAGCAGCCGGTCGCGTCGACAAAATCGCTCAAGCCTGGGCCGAGACGATGACGCAGAAGTATCCTGAATTGGCCAAAACGGTCCACGTTTTTGGTGACTTGCAAAACATCATGGACATGACGATCGCGGCCACCTTGATCAGCCAAGAACGGCTCGATCAAAAAGCCGGCATCGATCTGTCGCTGCTAAAGCAAGAGAACGAAGCGGTTGAGTTGACGTCGTACGCGATCCCCAAAGCGTTGAATCCTCAATGCAGCTTTGTGCGAGGTCGCAGTGGCTGGGTCGTGACCGCATCAGGAGGCGTTGATATCGACGCGTTCTCGGTGGTTGAAAAGCAAACTGTCGATGCCGCTGTGGCAACGAAACGGACGGAATCATTGGCCTCGGCCAACGATCGTTGGTGGTGGAACCGCTAAACGCACCACGACAATACTGAAACGTTAGAAACGCCCCTTCCGATGACGGAAGGGGCGTTTTTTCATGGAGTTAGAGCCGCGGACGCGGCGGCAGCGAGCTCAGGCTCATGCCACCGCGCGTTTGCTGTCGCCGCATCCGCGGCTTTGCGTCGGAAGGTTGCTGTTTCCTGAGGCTGACGCCTCAGGCTTTATGCTACCGCTACTCCGCAGCTAAGGCAAAAAACGTAACCATCCCAGCCGCGGACGCGGCGACAGCATAAAGCCTCGGGCGTCAGCCCGAGGTCCGGGTAGCGCACCCTCGCAAAAAGCTGCGGAGCAGCGACAGCGCCCTCAGCTAAGACTGATTTGCCTTGTCTGCGCTATCGAACCTCAACCAATCTGTTCTTCCTCGAATAGATACTTCTCATCAAACGTAATTTCGTGGCGTATCAACAATTGACGGTATTCGTCTCGAAACGACATCCGTTTGTGATGCTGCTCTTGATTCTGGATATAGTTTCGCACTTGTTTGACATTCGACGCGCTGACGCTGAACGCTCCGAACCCCCGTTGCCAAGCGAAGGGAAAATTTGGCTGAAATGTTTCATTGATCCACTTTGACGAATTGGCCTTCGTGATTCGCAGCACATCTGAGATTGCAAGTGTGGGGCTAAGTCTTGCCAAAATGTGGACGTGATCGGAGATGCCGCCAATCTCGATCAATACTCCCTTCTGTTCCCGGATCACACCGCCGATGTACTCGTAGATTCGAGGAGACTTGTCCGCCCGAATGAGGTTGCGTCGATATTTCGTGCTGTACACGATATGAAACAATAAATTTGTATGCGTGTTTGACATGACAATCTTCTTTGCTGTCGCCGCATCCGCGGCTTTGAGGTGGAAGGTTGCTGTTTCACCTGAGGCTGACGCCTCAGGCTTTATGCTACCGCTGCTCTGCAGCTAAGGCAAAATTATCGCGATCCCAGCTGCGGACGCGGGGGCAGCGTAAAGCCTCGGGCGTCAGCCCGAGGTCCGTTAGCAAGACGCACGGCCGAAAAGCTGCGGAGCAGCGACAGCGCTCTCATGCCTATGCCACCGCGCGTTTGCTGTCGCCGCATCCGCGGCTTTGCGTCGGAAGGTTGCTGTTTCCTGAGGCTGACGCCTCAGGCTTTATGCTACCGCTACTCCGCAGCTAAGGCAAAAAACGTAACCATCCCAGCCGCGGACGCGGCGACAGCATAAAGCCTCGGGCGTCAGCCCGAGGTCCGTTAGCGAGACGCACGGCCAAAAAGCTGCGGAGCAGCGACAGCGCTCTCAGGCCCATGCTGCCGCTGCTCTGCAGCTAAGGCAAAACCGTAGCGGATACAGCCGCAGACGCGAAAAAACGTGCGAGCTCGAACGGGCGGCCCCTCGCCGCTCCACTATTAAAGGCCACGACGAAACTCTTGGCGAGTTTCGCTACCTGGCTCGCGACGGGGTAAAACCCGAAATCGACTTACAGAGGGAAGTCGTCTTCGGCGGCGTTGTCGGCGTACAACGGCATGTGTCGGTAGTAGACTTCCAACATCATCGTGGCGAACGACGTGGCTGCCAATCGGCCGCCATCTTTGGGACCGTGGCCTCCTTTGGGGAAGTGCCAACTGCCCTTCGCTCCACCGTCTTGCGATTGGGTTTCGACCAACCAATCACGCATTTCGTTGTTGAACTTGTCCCATTCCGCACCGCCAAATTGACGCAACACCTGGGCGGCGTAGTAATCGTAGTAGATCTGGTCTTTGCGGAAGCCAATCTTGGCGACTTCTTTCACTCCAGCGACGATTCGTGGATCGGTTTTTGCCCAGCCTGTGTACATTCGGCACAACACACCGACTGCGGTACAGGCCGGTCGAACCTTGGCCGATGGGCTGGCGTAGCCGTACGTGGCCCCGTTGTTGGATTGGACCTTGTCCAAAAACAAAACCGAGCCTTGGACGGTGGTGGGCGGCACGAGCAAGTGGCCCATGTGAGCACTTTTCAGCGCCATCACTTGCCACCCGACCACCGACGTGTCACCGCCATCGGCTTGTTGCGGTTGATAACGCCAACCTCCATCGCGACATTGGGCGTAGACGATAAAATTGATTGACGCCTGAGCTGGCATGGCCAACTCGGGGTCCCCGGTCATCGCGTAGGCTTCACACAACGCGATCGAAGCCAAACCGTGCGAATACATCCCGTTTCCGGCGCTCTCGGTCAGATCGAGCACGGGCATGCCATTTTTCTTGCCGAGCTTTCCGTTACTGATCAGGAACTTGAGGCCGCGGTAGACGTTTTCGCGGAAATCACCCGTTTTATGCGTTTGGCCAGCGCCCATGAACGGCAATAACGCCATCGCGGTTGCGGCATTTACCGCCCCGGCACGTTTCGGTTCACCGGGATCACCGCAACGATTGTTACAAGCAACATTGTGCTGGAACGACCAACCGCCGTTGGGGAATTGGTGGCGTGAGAACCATTTCAGAGCTTCGGTCACGGCGGCTTCGCTACTGGCACTGCCCCCGTAATCACGCAGCAACTTTTTCTTCATGTCCGCGCTGCGGCTGCTCATCGGAGCTCCCGAAACGGACGACAGCGTTTGCAGCGACGTCGCGGTGGGAGCCATATCCGAAGCCATCTCGCCCATGTCGATCGCCACTTCGGCAATTTCGATCGATTCAACCGACGTCGTTGGCTCAGGCATCTCGATTTGTTCGCTGGTGTCGACGCTGGTCTCGGTGACCTCTTCCATTTCGGCCACTTCGCCTGGATCGAGCTGCTCGATCGCAAACTCTTCCATCTCGGGGCCATCCTCGGCGGTGGCTGAAGCCGACAACACGTTGACGATCTTGACCGGGTCGCCAATCGAAATGAGCCCCAATACCAGCAGAATGATCACATGGACAAACGTGCTGACCGCCCAGGCAGGCATGGCGCTGAAGATTAAAAATCGCCGCCTCGGATTCACTTCCTCATAGGTGTCATCCTCGACCATCGCGTTGGGAACGAGCTGATCTTGGGGAAGTAGTTGATTGGGATCAGTGACAGACGCCATGGAAATCGAGTTCCCTAGGTTTCAATGAACGAACATGGATTGCGGAATCGTGCCGGACGATGAAGATGCGGCGCTGGATCGAAGACTCTCGTACAAAAAGAGGCTTGTACCCTTTTGTCTAGTATAAACGAAACAAGGGGACTCAACCGACCATCGACCCCAGTTTAATTGCTTGTTCGACAACGTCAGCAACTTCATTCCGCACTGGGTGAAGAATGACAATGATCAGCCAAATGTACTCATAAATACGCGTTTCACTTGGCCTGCTGTTGCCAATAATACAACCGTGCAGGCCAAAGCGGGGGGCGACGTTTTCCCCACCTGTGGTGAAGCCCTCTGGAAACAAGCGGATCGTTGAGATCCACGTTAATTCGACTGTCCCATTTCCTCAGCCGAACGCGTTAGCTTCGGGCCACCGCTCGGTAAATCGTGGGTAAAAATAGGCCCGCGGCCAGCGGACTGCTGATTTAGTGAGCCGCTCGCGCGTGAGCGGCCGGGGGCCACGTATTACCCGGTGCCTCACGGCCCACGGCTCACCACTACCATTTGCATTTCGATGGAACCGACAGCCCGCGTGCGCCGTCGGCTCATAAATGCAGGGAAAAACAACCATAGCGCAAGCCCAAAACTTACGCGCCAGTCGATGGTTTTTCTAAGGCGGACGCTCTTTTAGGCTTTGCGGTTTTGCCAAGCCGACTGGGCGGCGGCACGAATTTGAGCGACGTCGGTCGCGTGCTGTTTCGCCATCGCCACGGCGTCGTCGTCTTCGATGGCAAACCGCTGGACACCGCCGGGAACGACAACCACTTTGCCGCGAACCGGGCCGAAGCTCGTCGATACCGTCTCGACGCGGCGGACCAATTTGCGACGGTCCGACGTGTGTCGGCGGATACCGATCGAAGAGGTATGAGTGAACAGAATCGATTCGAGAGCGGCGACGTGATCGGCATCGCAAACCGTCGTCAACACCACGCCCAAGCGTCCTTTTTTCATGACGCAGGGAGTTTGAAAGACATCCAAGGCCCCGGCCTCGAACAAACGATCGGCACAAAAAGCCAAGGCCTGAGGCGACGCATCGTCGATGTTCGTTTCCAGCACGACGACTTGATCGGTTTCCAATGGATAGTCACGAGCAGAGCCCGATCCGCTACGATTCGCTTCGGTCCGCTCTCCGAGCATCACCTTCAAAATGTTGGCTTGGGACTCGAGATCTTTGGTACCAGCACCATAGCCCACCGCAATCGTGCTCATCGCCGGGATCGATCCAAACCGGGTCGCGGTCGCTTTTAAAATCGCCGCCCCGGTCGGAGTCGTCAGTTCGGCCTGCACATCCGAGCTGGCGATCGGAATCCCCTTCAACAGTTCAGCGGTCGCGGGGGCGGGAACGGCAACGCGGCCATGGGCGATCGTGATCGTCCCGGATCCGGTGGGTACCGCCGAAGCTTCGACCGATTCAATTCCAAGCGTCGTCATGGCGACGGCGGTGCCCACGATATCGGCAATCGAATCGATCGCGCCGACCTCGTGAAAGTGAACTTTTTCGATCGTCGAACCATGCACATTTGCTTCGGCTTTTGCCAGTTCTAGGAAAATTTTGTGAGCCAGCTGCTTGGCCTCGGGCGTGATCGCATCGGCTCGGTCAATCATCTCGGTGATGTGGTGCA
>CAXBHV010000484.1:0-5812 GCA_963974855.1 uncultured Rhodopirellula sp.
ACACGTAATGAACCGATGTGGTTAAAATTTTACCCAAGCCAAGGCGTCGCTGAGGGGGATTCTAAGTGTTTTTGGCTGAATCAAAGGATTTTTGTCACCCTGTTTCCCGCCCGTTCTTTTCGTATCTTGTAAGTACGAAGACTCGCCCACCGTCTGTCACTTCACAGACAAACACGAAGAAACACCATTTTGCGTCGGACTGCTGGTCATCCGCCATTCCCACCTCCCCCATTTTAGAGTGAAATTCCCTATGCGTAAGCTTTCTCTCCTTTGCCGCAGCTTCACGGCGGCGTCGTTGATCGGCTGTGGTTTCGCCGCAATCGGCTCCCTCGGTTTGGGTACCGGTTCGGCCTGTGCAGCCGACGAATTATGGCCCCAATGGCGTGGCGAAGCTCAAAACGGCGTCGCCTCGGGGGATCACTTCCCGACCCAGTGGAGTGAGGAAACGGGAGTGGATTGGAAAGTCAAACTGCCTGGATCGGGGGGCAGCACCCCCGTCATCGTTGGACCGCACGCCTTTCTGACCTATGGTGCTGACAACAAAAATCACCTCGCCGCAGTCAACCTGAAGAGTGGCAAGACCGACTGGACAGTCGAGCTAGGAACTGACCGTGGAAACAAACATCGCAAAGGCAGTGGTAGCAACCCGTCCGCAGTGACCGATGGCAAACACGTGTATGCCTATTTTCGCAGTGGCGATCTCGCCTGTGTTGACACCGACGGCAACGTGAAATGGGAGCTGAATCTGCAAGAAAAATATGGCGAAGATACGCTCTGGTGGGACTTGGGCACCTCCCCGCTGTTGACTGACAATGCGATCGTGATCGCCGTCATGCAAAGTGGCCCCAGCTATGTGGTCGCGATTGATAAAACGACTGGCGACGAGCTTTGGCGGACGGAGCGAATGCTCGATGCACCTGAGGAAGCGGCCCAGAGCTATGCAACCCCGCTGAATGTCACCGTCGACGGCAAAGCGATGATCGCCGTGATGGGGGCCGACCACTTGACGCTTCACAACGCCAAGAATGGCAAGCAAGTCGGAATTTTGGGCGGGTTTAATCCTGACGGCGAAAAGTTCTTTCGCTCGATCTCGTCGCCGGTTGCTTTGGGCGAAATCATTGTCTGTCCCTACGCTCGCGGTGCGACGCTGACCACCGTCAACATGAAAATGCTGGCCGCAGGCAAAGGCGATGAATCAATTATCTGGTTCCGGGATGACCTTGGCAGCGACGTCCCCACTCCCGCAGTCCAGAACGGCAATGTCTACCTCGTTGGAGATGGCAAAGCCAACCGCGGCCAAATTAGCTGCCTCGATATCGAAACCGGAAAAGCCAAATGGCAAGTCCAACTGCCCAAGTCGCGTCAAGGTTTCAGCAGTTCACCGCTGGTTGCCGGCAATCACCTCTACGTCACGCAAGAAGACGCGGTAACCTACGTCATTGGCCCATTGGATGCCGAGAATCCCGCGATCGTTGCAACCAATGAACTCGGTGACAACGAGCCCTTTACCGTCGCCAGTCCCGTACCTGCAGGCGATTCCCTGCTGATTCGCACGCATGACTATCTGTACCGCGTTTCGGGAAAATCAAAGTAGCGAGTTTTACCTTGCAGCAAAAAAAAACGCCCTGAGGAAACTTCCTCGGGGCGTTTTTTGTTGATTCAAGATGTCGCGGTGTTGTTCTAAGGAGCCGAAACCACTTCGTGACCCGCTCGTGTCGACAAGCCTTGCCAGAGATCGAGATCGATTGAATCGGTTACAAATCGAACCGAACCGTCCATCAAGCATGTGTTGACGCCACCGACGTGAAAGCTTCGCGAGGTGACTGCGGCGTAAGTCCGCGGAATGGGCGTCGTGGTTGC
Source organism: uncultured Rhodopirellula sp. (assembly GCA_963974855.1). Classification (GTDB taxonomy): domain Bacteria; phylum Planctomycetota; class Planctomycetia; order Pirellulales; family Pirellulaceae; genus Novipirellula. The sequence goes on from CAXBHV010000484.1 coordinate 1,861, forward strand.
CGTTTTGCCTTCGCGAAAGTTGTTGAAGTCCACATCGTATTCGATCCCACTAACGGTGCAAAGCACTTTCTTGTTGGGCGAAAACGTCGTGGTAAATCCACTTTGGTGAACGCGTCCATCGACCCATTCGGTGTGCCCCGTGTCGGTTTTGAACGAACCGCCAAGTGCACAGATCTCGGTGTTAAGCGTTGGCTTGGCTAGAGTTCCGGTCTGGGAAAGGTCGCGGAAGTAGGGAGTCCAAGCCTTCACTTCGGAAAACGCCAACGTGTTGCTCAAGCCGTCCAAGCAATCTCGGAATTTCAAGTAGCGATTGGCACCCAAAACCCCGTCGCCAATCTTGCCATCGTTGGCATCGTAGACAAACCACACGCCGGCGTTATAGCCGTAGCTCAAGGGGTAATTCTCGGGGCCATCATCACCTAGCCGCTGAGTGTCATTGGTTTCGCTCGGACATAAGTAGGTTGGAACGCGATAGCTTGCAATCAGCACATCTTCGCCATCCACATTGATCGTGGCGGCTCCGTAGCCATCGGAAAAATCGATTGCTGAGGCTAACGCAACAGCTTCGATATAGGGCAGAAGTCGAGCTTGCGCCGACCATCCGCTACCAGTCATCGCCGAGGGAGACCAGGCTGCGGGCAGCGATTTGGTGGCCGATTCATAGTTGTGAACCGCCAAACCAATCTGCTTCAGGTTATTGCTGCAGCTCATTCGACGAGCGGCTTCGCGAGCAGCTTGGACTGCGGGCAACAGCAGTCCGACTAAAACGCCGATGATCGCGATCACGACCAGCAATTCGACGAGCGTAAATCCAAAGTGACGTCGTGCACTTTTGGCCATATCAATTTCTCCGGATGGGTGGCTATTCGTTAGCGAATGCCGGTGAGTTGGTATTGAGAATCAGTCGCAACAAGAAGGAATTTAGTTGTTGGTCTGATTATTCGCAACCACTAAAGCGAAAAAGAATTGGCGGAAAATGCTGGTCGGGACGGTCGCAGGAAGGCAGCAAAACAGCGCATTTGTCGCCCGAATCTCCGCTTTGTTAGCGCAAAGGGAAAAGAATGCCCCGTTATTTCAAGGCCGATCGTCGCAAAAAAAAACGGCCGGAATCACTTGTTCGTGACTCCGGCCGTTAGACGGCTAGACGGCTTGCAGCACTCCGTCTTCCATTTCCTTCTGCAATCGCTTTCGAGCGACGTGCAAACGACGCTTGATCGTTCCCACGGGAGCGTCAAATTCGTTGCTCATTTCGATCAACGACTTGCTGTGCAAGTAAAACGCCTTCAGTGTTTGACGATCCAAATCACCCAAGCGATCGATGCTGTCGCGAACCACAGCGGCTTGCTCGCGATCTTCGGCAAACGAATCGGGAGTCCCAACGGCGAAGCAAGTCGCTTCGAGCGTTTCGGGATCACAAGCGATCGCGGTTCGGTTTCGCGTCATGCGATTGATCGCCATGCGGTGCACGATTTGACGCAACCAACCACCAAAGGCCTCGGGCACTCGCAATTGGTTGATCTTTTGCATCGCTTGGATGAAGACGTCCTGGGCAAGTTCTTCGGCTTCGTCGGCGTTGCGAACACGTCGCATTGCGAGTGCGACGATTCCGCCTCGGTATCGCTCGAACAATTCGCCAAATGCATCTTGGTCACCGTCTTGGACGGCCAAAACCAGTTCGGCAACCGTAGCGGTGCTAAGGTTGGTCTTTACGTCAAGGAAGCTGTTTTCAGTGATGTTCATGTTTTCGGTCCTTCCGAAAATCAACCACGCACGGCAGCGATGTTAGGCCATCGCAGAGGAAAGGTGGTTGTGGCTGGACGACAACTTTGGTGTGGAAATGTCCACGCACCAAAGTGCAGCAAAGCCAAGGTTTGATTCGGTTCTGGGGCGTTTGATCAAAGAACAGAACGAAGACGCTCAAATTTCCTTAGTCAAACGAGGGAAACAATCGCCGGATCGCTTCGTGAATCGATCAAATTCATGTCAATGAACGTGACGACTCGCGAAACCTCGCGGAGGTGTTACCAGCTTTGGCGGTCTCGAACCTCGGATGACAACGGCATGGCCGTGGGCATTTCGGGGCGCTGACCGGGTACGGAGAGAGGCCTTTAGCCTCTGCCAATACCGGCTGGATAATCCGCCGCTATGGCCACTTGCATGTGGCACAGCGGATTACCGGGTTTAAGTCCGCGTTTGGAGGCGAACCACATCAAGTCGTCTTGACTGAGATCACTCAGCCATAACGTTGGTGTGGCCGTCAACCGACGCGTACCGGTGTAACACGGCATCCCCAGAAGCATCCGTCCTAGCCATGAATGGAGGGCAAATGCGACGACGGTCGATACGGCGCTACGGATCTCACGGACTTCGTTGACGACGAAGAAACGTGTGACGATTGCTGTGATCGATTGAATACGCATTTGAATCCTCCCGGCACCTCGAGGGTGCGGCGGCGGAGCAAAGGAAAAAAACAGAACTACTAGCCAGCAGAACTCTCTGCTGACCGTTACCTAGGTGAACAATACCCTCACCACGGCAGGAAATCCAGTTAGAAATCCTCCAGCGGCACGGAACTTGTCCGTGGTAACGATGACTTAGACATCAACATCGACTGCAGGTTCACGGTTAAAATCGAAAAGTCTGGTTTTTCTAAAAAACTTTTGGTGGTGACAAATGTCCACGTTGCTAGCCGGAACGATCACAAAATTCCGTCTGGCGGGCGGCGCAGTTCGCTCAGGAGCTGTTTCCGCAAAAAATGCGATCCTTGACCTTGCCTTCCCCCCCGCATGTCGGCTGTGTAGCCGTTTAGTCCATTCGCACGACGATTTTTGCCAATCTTGTCGGATCGCATTGACGGCGACTGAACCCGAAATGAGGCGAGGCTGCCGTCGTTGTGCATTCCCACTGGGCCGTCAAGAAATGCGGCTTGCCTCGCTGGAAAACCCGGGAATGGCAGCAGCGGAGCCTCGAGTCGACGAACCCTGCACCGGGAACTTCGCCATCGAGCAATGTCCACAATGCAAGGAAAAAACGTTTCATTTTGAACGCGTTGTGGCGATGTGGCGTTACCACGATCTCGTCTGTGACGCTGTGGTCGCGGCCAAATACGTCAGCCAATCTCCGCTGGCCGACGCGCTCGGACGGCGACTCGGCAGCGTGTTGGCGGAGCAACTTGCTGGCGATCTCCCGACATTGGTCACCTTTGTCCCGTCCTACTTCACCCGCCAATGGTCACGGGGCGGTATTGGGGTTCGCACGATCGCTATCGCCGCCGCTTCGACACTTGGTATTCCCTGTGTTCCGCTGCTGCGAGCATCCCGCCGGATCGCAAAACAAGCCTGGCTCGAAAATGAAGATCGTCTTCACAATGTTCGTGATGCGTTCGAAATCCGAAAACGATATGGTGTGCTCCGGTCGCCAGATTTGACGAATCAGCATATTTTATTGGTCGATGATGTTTTCACCACCGGAGCCACGTCCAACGAGGTAGCCGGAGTGCTGCGTCGGGCCGGAGCCCCCAAAGTGACGATCGGGGTTGTGGCCCGGGCCGTCCAAGCGGGGTGATGACTCTCGCCGTGCTGCGAGTTCCGTTCGTGGTAGCCGCAAGTTAAGTTACATCTCATTTAACCATTCCCGACGGTCACGTCGGTACCCATAACTATCGACACGCATGCAACCCACTCATTCTGAATCGGACACCATCGAAACGTTCAAGCCGACTCGTGCGGGAGGATTTCGCCGTGCCATCCTTCGCGGACTGGGCGTCGTGCTTCCTCCGTTGTTGACGATTGCGGTACTCATTTGGGCCTGGAGCACGATCGAAAGCTACGTCCTGGGGCCAATTGAATCGAGCATTCGATCGGCGATTGTCAAAGGCGTCAGCCACAGCAAAACGTTTTCTCAGGTGCCCAAGGGCGCAACGGCGACGGGCGCCCGACGGCTAGATGGATTT
>CAXBHV010000485.1:0-5811 GCA_963974855.1 uncultured Rhodopirellula sp.
AAGCGTGAATGCCGAACGCTTGCCGTGAGAGACGCCACGATTTTGTTGACTCAATTTAGATCCTTCATCAGTTAAAAATTGTTGTTCTGAGAGCTGGGCAAGCACCCTTTTTGCAAGGTGTGATTTCCAGCGAGAGCGATGATGATTAAAGAGAGCTGGTGTTGGTTTTCAGCGTGAAGTTTGTGAACGTACCTTTAAGATTGAGTAGTTGATGGGATGCACCGAACCAATGCGGGGCTTGCTCACCTCCGCAGCAAAACAAGGGTGACGTTATCACCCACAGAAAAGCATTCCTCGCGACAATAAAATCGATATTCTTGCCGATCGCGAAGAGCAGCACTGAGTGACTTTGTGAGCCGACGGCGCTAGCCGCGGGCAAGTTCCACACAAAAACGACAGGCCCGCAGCTAGCGCCGTCGGCTCCGATAAAATCGCTTATGCTCACGCCATTGCTCGCAACCTTGTACTTCGGCTGCACAGAATCTAGCCACGATCAGTTCACGCTCTGCCGAACGCCTGCACCGGAGTCATCAATAAAAAACGCATCAAAATCAGGAGCTCCTTCGGCAGTCCCCTCCAGATCATATTCATCCGAGATCAACGTTCCGATGTGTGCCTGCAAACGCTTGGCCCCCTCGGGCAACGCGTGATGCGTGGCGACCTCACTGGCAAAGTTGATCAGGTCGTACACACGAGCTTTGCTGGGCAAGATCCGGCGACGCTTGTCGCTGAGTGCCTCGAGATTCGCAAGTCCATACAATTCGCTGAGGTTGCCCGCCATGCTGCGGAAACGACCGATCAAACCGCCACACGTCAGTTGTCGCTCACGCTGAGCGCGGTCCAAGACCACGCCAAGCTGCAGACACTCGTGCACCGATGCCCACGAGGTCTGGCTCGATTCAAACCGCTGGCGAATCGCAGCGTAACCATCCCCGTTGTCAAACGACTCGAGCGCACGGGCGATACAGTAATCCATCTTTTTACCGACCGGGATATCGCTACGAAACGCCTTGGCGTAGCCGATCATGCCGTTTTGACAAACCAGCCGCAACATTGACAAGAACAATCGAGGATGGCCAAAACCATCCACCGGTGTTTCCAGACAGAAGCGATCATGGAATTGATCGCCTCCAATCTGCAGCGATCGCGAACCGCCTCGCGGCTGATGCGTGCTGATCAACAATCCCTCGTGGTACCGCACATCGGTGCCACCAAACTGCTCGACCAACTCTGCGATCTCGTGGTAACGAATCACCGGCCGCTTGATGTTAGTGACGGCCAGCAGCGTGCCCTCGGTTTTCTGTTTGCCCCCGGCATGCTCGGCAATACAGAACCGAAAGGCATCATCGGAATTCTGCTGACTGATCCTGGTAAAAACTTCATCGGGCGAGAAATAGCGAAAAACGTTTTCGGCGATTCCAAAGCGTGTAAAAAAGGACCGCCAAAACCGGCGTGACGCCGTCACCAATCGGCCGTCAATCTCGAGATGCCGCAGCTTGACTCGGCCATTTTTCGTCCGCTCGACCTTGCGAACTCTTAAATCGGCTACGGTCGAATGACCGTAACAAAAACGGGGTGAACTTTGTTGCGGGGAGCTTGCGGTTGGCAATGAGGATTGAGCGATTTCAGTAGACATAATGCGGGGACTCCTAAGACAGAAAGGGAAAGCGAGCGAGAGGGAACAGAAACATGAGTTCGATTCAGCCAGATCTATTGAGCACGCGAGAACCAGGCTTTGGCGGCTTTGCCACGATGCATCGCCACCAATTTCGGCAGCGAGACTTCGGCAGCCGCCACTCGATTGCGGGCGATGGCAGTCATCTGGTTCAACATTCGATTCGGACGAATGCTTCGCCATCCTTCATCGGTCCACAAATACTGCTCTGCTGCGGCGGCTGTGCGAAGCATCGGATGCGGCGTGCGGTTGCACTGCACCACTTGTTTGATTGGCACTCGATGACTCGACCGCAGCACGCGACCGGCCATTTGGATCGTGCACCCTTTGCCGCTTGGACGACAGAACACCGTTTTTAACTCGGGACAATCAAAGCCCTCAGTCAGGATCGCCATGTTGATCAAAACTTGCGTCTCGCCTGAAACAAACGACTCGATCTGTTTCTCACGATTGCTTGTCGCGGTCACCACCGCGCAGGCGATGCCGGCCTGTCGCAGCAACATATACAGCAACTCGCACTCGGTACGCCGATGGAAAAAGACCAACGATCGTCCCCACCGCTCGGGTTCACGAATCAAGAACTTGGCAACTTGACTCGGTGTGTATTCGGGAATCGTGTAGTGGTGATAGGAACTGAGGTAGCCATCGGCAATCAATGACGCGATCCCTGCATCACGAATGACTTGGTCAAAACAGAGTTTGATGCGATCACTGCGATACGGAGTCGCGGAGAGCCCAAGGGTCCAGGTTGGTTGAATTTGGCTGTGCAGATTCGCCATGCTGGTTGCCGCATCATGCTGCGCTTCATCCACGACCAACAGGTCGACTTTGGGCGGCGACTTTTCAAACATGCTGATGGTTTGCATGCGAACGCCGAAGCGACGCAATTGATTTTCAGCTTCGGCTTGGGCTAACAGATTTCGCCGCATCGCGACCCAGCCCACCCGAGCTCCGGTGGCACGTTGAATGAGTGCGGCGATCGCCAATCCCATGACGGTCTTGCCACTGCCCGTTGGACTTTCGATCAAGACGCTGGATGCTTTGTGGGCAAGCTGCCCGTCACGCTTGGCAAACGTTCCGCCCATCATCCGCACGGCCGATTCGATGATCCGGTGCTGATACGGCCGCGACTGCACCGCACACCCCGCTAGCAATGCATCGAGAGCGCCACCGGCGCCGACTGAAAAGCCCTTTAGTCGGTCAGCGTCAAAACTGGATTGCAAATGCGAACCCGACGCTACGTTTCGCTGCACAAGTAAACCTGTCATCGCCTTCTCCTCCTGAGGATCTGTGATTGTTGATCGCAAGTCAGAAGGCATCATTCCCGCGCGTGATGACACGTCCGGTCAACGCGAGAAGAAAAAGAAAAGATTTTTTTTGGAGGAGCAGCGAGCTTCGCGAATGCGGCGTTACGTTGGCAAAATGAGGTCCGCGGCAATTGCCCCGGTTCGATGGTGACGAAACCGTGGCTAGTGAGCTGATTAAGTGAGCCGCTCGCGCGTAAGCGGCTCACTAAAGCAGCAGTCTCTCAAAGTTGGCCGATAGGTGGCAGCTTGTTTTGATGTGCCGACAGAGCTATAGCAAAGTTGACAACTGCTGGCGACGATCGGGGGCGACCGTGGTGCGGAAGGCCTTACGACTCGCTCAAGGCTACTCGTGTTAACGACCGCCGGCGGGCTCGTCATCTTTGCTGGACTTCTCTTCGTCAGCCGGAGGCTTGCTTTCAATGTGCCCGCCAACGCTTAGCACGCTGAGTTCGTCGGTCAATCGTTGGCGAAGCTCGTCCGCGCCAGGGAACCCCATGTGAACCGACTCGATCACACCCGATTTTCCGATGACAACCGTTTGCGGAATCGCATCAGCCCGGAACGCATCGGCAATCTGCCCCTTAGGGTCCATCACCACGTCCAGTGGGCTGTCCTGTTTTTCAATGAAGCTCTTCACTAACTTTAGATCTTCACTGACGTTCACGGGCAGAAAGACGACATCCTTGTCTGCGAATTCACTTGTGACCTCGGTCAACACCGGCATTGCGGCAACACAGGGCGCGCACCACGTTGCCCAAAAATCAAGTACGACAACCTTGTCTTTTAATGAGTCGCGTGAAACCGATTTGCCCGCGAGTGTTTTTCCGCTGAAGTCCGGTGCTTTTTTACCTAGCAATGGATGTTTCGCGACCGCACCTGACACCGAATTGACATAATCGTCAAGCGACTTGTATTCCGTCGCATCCTTGGCGGGACGAAACGCGAACAACGTATCACTGACTTCACCTGTCATTCGCCACGACAGAAAATCGAATTGGATTTGATACTTGAACCCTTGTGGCACTTGGACCTGCTTTGTTGCTCTCAACATCGCGGTCAAATCAACCAGCAAACGCAATGGCTTCGTCACATCCTCTTCACTCAACCACAAATCCCAGCTGACGGCATCGTTCTGAGTACCATGGATCTGGACCGAGGGAACGCGACCGCGAAACTTACCACGATTGACAATCTCGACGGTTTTCATTCCCCCCAGGAAACTTAACGATGGATCCACGCCGGCGAGCGACAACGCCATCACAGGTTCGGGATAGGCCCCCATCGCTACAGGCAATTCCACCACCGCTTGCTGCAGATCGAGAGTCTCGTCGATTCGGTAGTAGGCCTCCGGCGAAAGCGCCACCACCATTTTCTCGCCATCACAATAGATCCGCGTTCGCTGGTCAGGCTCTTTCAAATAGATGGTGAACTTGTTGGGATGTTTCGATGCAATCTGATACGTCGCCTTGCGAGACTCGACCACCTTGCCTTGGACAATCGACTCGGTCAACATCTCGACGGTCACCCGAGAGATATCGGCCTTATTGATCGAGGCAAAAAAAGGCTCGAGCACATCACGCACGTCATCACTAAGCACAAACGCAGGTGGTTCCGACGGGGCCGCATCCGCAGTGGAATCCCCCGCGGCTGCCTTGTTGTCATCCTCTGCCCAAGCGACAACGGGACTGATCAGCAAGAGAATCAGAAAAAGACGAGCAACCATGTCAAACAGCTCCAAAAATCATGCGTTAAGCGAACGGACGCATGATAAAGCGATTGACGTGCGGTGACTACACACGGGGAGTGACGAGGCCTCCAGAATTGTAGCCATCCGCTAATGATGCAAGCAGTTTTGATCGCTAGAGCTAAAACGGAGCTACGACAAAACGCTAGAAAGTATCAGGGTAGATCACAAGTTCGATACGGCGGTTCGCGGCACGACCGGCCGCGGTCGTATTAGGCTGGCGAGGATTGTTGGCGCCTTGAGCCACGGTGAACAATTGGTTCGGCGGCATTCCGGCACGTCGGGTCAACAATTCGAGCACACCTGCTGCCTGGCCCGCCGCCAATTGGTGACTGGTGGCAACTTGGCCTCCGTAAAGTGGCGAATCATCGGTATAGCCTTCGACGCCGATCCGTTGCCGAGGGAACAGACTGCGAAGCTGTGCCGCGATCGGATCAAGCGTCATCGATGCTTGCGGCAACATTTGGTTAGTGCCAGGTTGGAACAGCTGGTCGGCGGGGACCACGATGCGAATAACTTCGCCATTTTGCTCAACGGGAATGCCTCCAAGATTAAGTCGGCTGGCAGCTTGGAGCAAATTGGTATTGGCTTGAATCGATGCACCCCCTCGCTTTTGAGTGGATGCCTGGAAACCACGAACACGGTTTTCGGCGTCGGTGGCTGCGATCGCGGTCGATTCTAATTTCGAACTGGTATCGGACAATTGCTTGCGAACCAAATCAAGCTCATCGCGATAGACGAGCGACTGCTGTTCACTCTGAGCCAATTGGGTGTGCAATTGGCGGTTGTTGTCGTCGAGCAACTGAACGCGTCGATTCAGTTCGGCGATCCTAGCCTGGCTCGGGTCGACTGCGGCAGAAACGCCCCCGGGGGCATTCCAAACACCGCCTGCAGACGTGGCGAGGTAGGGATTTTGGCTACAGCCGAGCGCACCCAACATTGCAACGACGAACAGTAACCCGCTCGATTGCTTTGCGATGGTGGAATGATCATTGGTCAAAAACATTGCTCTTCCTGTGCTGTAAGGCGAAAGCCGCCTAACCCTTTTAGTGCGAACACTAAAAGCAGCCGCCAGCTCGTGGCAA
>CAXBHV010000486.1:0-5808 GCA_963974855.1 uncultured Rhodopirellula sp.
GGTAGGAATCGGCCCTACTCAAACGCTTTGACGTTTTTCACGAGTGGTTTGATGTTCGCGTATTTCGTTTCGTCGCCAAGCAATTCGAACTGTTCCCCGTAGCCCACTTCGCTGACGACTTCCTTCAGCCAAGCGTCGTCATGGTTGGTCGCTAGCAACAAGCTCGAGCCATCCGGGTGATGCTCAACGGCAGTATAGATATCCATGAAGTCCTCCATGTCGATCTCATTTGCGCGATGCTCGTTCCAGGCAACCGGATAAACAAGAGTGCCTTCACTGTGTCTTGGGTGCTTAAAGGGATCAAACTTTTTGTTCGGGGTCGGGTGAAAGCCCATGTACCACTTCGGTGCAAGCGATCGACAAAATTCGGCAGCGATGACGGCCTCCTCAACGAATGATGCAACTTTCACTTCAATGCATTTTGGTTTACCCATACAGTCGACAAGTACTTTTGCTGTTTTCTCAGCCAATTGCGAAGCAAATTGAAAGTCTTCAATGTTGAAATACGACATGGTACTCGCCCAATCAGGGGTTCGCATGCCATTGCTACAGCTGATTCTTCCATTGCGAGTATCCGTAAATTTATTAAGAAAATTGCACTCAGTCGACGTGATGTTGAAGTTATCTTCCACCGCCCATATTTTTGATACTCCACCAAACATGCACTTCAGCATTTCGAATAAATCTGCATGTCGCTTTCTGGGGTGTGGGTCAACACTTAAGCTATAGCCAACATATCTCCTGTCATCGATCGATTCGAGCGGCAATTCAAAGTAAAAGGCGCCGTGCCGTGGCCAGAGAATCGACACGGAAACTTCAAGTTTTTCTGGATGGCTTTGCACCAACGGAAGCAACGAAGCGAAGTTTTTCAGTGAAAAAGGAAGCTGTAAATCTCGGTCAATTGGGATTCCCTTGTCACTCTTCCACACATCAGGCCAAACTGGCGCGCAAGGCGGGATCTCGACACGATAAATCGGAGAGGCGTTGCTCTTTGTAAAGCTGGCCTTTTTGAGTTTGTCTCGCTTGATTACATGATCACGGATGGCGGCTTCTGCCGCTGAAAGCTCGACAGCCTCTAATCTGCCAAGACTATAGTTTAAAAACGTAAACATGATTTCAACTTTCACGAGGTTCAAAAAATCCGCTGGCCAATTGTTGCATACGGATGAACTGACTTCAAGCAACTATCTACGCTACGACTTCATCGCCTACCGATGCAGTTGGCACCCGGAAGCAATCGATTGCAACTACCGACAGAAGACGTCGAGGGCAAGAAGTACGGCCAAGCGAGTATCCCGTTCGAGATCAGCAAATAGCGGAACGTGACATCGAAACCGAACATTCGGAAGTGTTTTTAGAAGTGCCGGATGGCACGGCAGCACGTAGCCTGGGGCGTGAGCCCCAGGTTTTTCGGTGCGAAACGTCACCAAAGCCCCGGAGGGGCGGCAGCGATCGATTGTTTCGTTTTCTGTCGCCCCTCCGGGGCTTCGTGCTGCATTCTTTTCGTTTTCCTGGGGCTCACGCCCCAGGCTAGATGCTGTCGCCACTGGCGTGGCTAAGGACTGCAGCTCCAAAATGCGTGTGCTAATCTCGACTGGTAGGAATCGGCCCTACTCAAACGCTTTGACGTTTTTCACGAGTGGTTTGATGTCCGCATATTTCGCTTCATCGCCAAGCAATTCGAATTGATCACCGTAGCCCGCTTCGGTGACGGTTTCCTTCAGCCATGCGTCGTCATGGTTGGTCGCGAGCAACAATCGCGAACCATTCGGGTGATGCTCAACGGCAGTGTAGATATCCATGAAGTCTTCCATGTCGATCTCGTTGGCGCGATTCGCGTTCCAGGCAACCGGGTAAACCCGCATGCCTTCACTATGTCCTGGATGCTTGAATGGATCGAACTTCTTGTTGGGGTTCGGGTGAAATCCCGTGTACCATTTCGGCGCGAGTGTTTGACAAAACTCGGCAGCGCTGGCGGCCTCCTCAACGAATGATGCAACTTTCACTTCAATGCATTTGGGTTTCCCCATGCAGTCGACAAGTACTTTCGCTGTTTTCTCAGCCAGCTGCGAAGCAAATTGAAAGTCTTCAATGTTGAAATACGACATGGTACTCGCCCAATCAGGGGTTCGCATGCCATTGCTACAGCTGATTCTTCCATTGCGAGTATCCGTAAATTTATTAAGAAAATTGCACTCAGTCGACGTGATGTTGAAGTTATCTTCCACCGCCCATATTTTTGATACTCCACCAAACATGCACTTCAGCATTTCGAATAAATCTGCATGTCGCTTTCTGGGGTGTGGGTCAACACTTAAGCTATAGCCAACATATCTCCTGTCATCGATCGATTCGAGCGGCAATTCAAAGTAAAAGGCGCCGTGCCGTGGCCAGAGAATCGACACGGAAACTTCAAGTTTTTCTGGATGGCTTTGCACCAACGGAAGCAACGAAGCGAAGTTTTTCAGTGAAAAAGGAAGCTGTAAATCTCGGTCAATTGGGATTCCCTTGTCACTCTTCCACACATCAGGCCAAACTGGCGCGCAAGGCGGGATCTCGACACGATAAATCGGAGAGGCGTTGCTCTTTGTAAAGCTGGCCTTTTTGAGTTTGTCTCGCTTGATTACATGATCACGGATGGCGGCTTCTGCCGCTGAAAGCTCGACAGCCTCTAATCTGCCAAGACTATAGTTTAAAAACGTAAACATGATTTGACCTTTTGCTCATCATTCGGACTACCGGGCGACCAATCTAGCCACGGCGAATTGAAGATAGCAGATCTCAAACTTACACTGGAGTCTATACAGCATTCACCTCTGCCGAACGCCCCCGAAGACTTCGCCGGACCTCGCCCTTAACGTCGTTGGCGTAAAGGCAACCGGAAACAAGTCGCAGTCCAAAATCGCAACGAGACCTAGAACCGATCCGTGAAACATTTGCTGCACGGCATTAGCCGTGGTTCCCGTCGTCAAAACCGAGGCCATCGCAAAAACGTGTTCGCTTAGCTCGACCACCGGCTAGTCGCTTGATCCGCCTTCGGCGTGAAAAAGTTGAGGACTCTTCGCCTGCTGTTGATTACCCACAAGTCGGCATGAGTCGCGACAGCGGCGGCAGCACCTAGCCCACGGCGTAAGCCTCATTTATCTACACGGAATTGTTAGCAATGATTTCCGCTCCGGGCTTGCCCCGGCGGGATCACAACTGTCGGCTACAAGGACGGCCCGCAAACGCGCCCCCTCGCCCTATTTCCCACGAATCGCCGCAAGCGATTCGTGGGAAATAGGGCGAGGGGGAATTGGGTGTGAGTTAGGGGTAGCCACCAGTTGGCGCTCCGCCGGGACAAGCCCGGACGGAAGCGAAATAGTTTGCAAGTAAAAAATTTTCTGCCGGTTGACACCCGCAGCTAAGTGCTCTCGTCGCATTCGCGACTGAAGAATGCAGGTAATCAACAACTCTTCGCCTCGTCCACTACCGTTAGCCTCACTGTTCCCCTGGGACAAAACACCAGCGTGGGTGCGCGGACGCGATTAAGATTAAGAGCTCGAGCAGCGTATTGATACACTTGAGAAACGGTTATTCGCCCAAGTCGATCGTGTCCATGATTTGATAGCTCGGACCTTGTTTCTCGAGAAAACTCGCGATCAATTCGACGGTGTCGACGTTCATCTCACCTAGTTTCTTCTCGGCGTGGGCTTTGACACGCTCGATTAGCGCGACGTGATCCTCCCTTGGTTCGCCCTAAGGTTAGATGAGGGACGTAATCGCGAGGTTCGGGTTTGAAACCGATCTCGGCGAGCTCGGTCTCAAGTCGGGCGACCATTCGGCTGAGTGAATCGGTGGGATCATCGATGTGGACGCACAGCACCCGGGGGCGATCGAGATTCGGGAACGCCCCAGTACCGGCGAAGTCGAGATCAAAGGGTTCAATGTCTTTGGTGACATTGCGGATGATCTTACAGACCTGTGGGACTTCGACATTGTCGACTTCGCCGAGGAATTTCAGCGTCAGATGCAGATTGTCTTTGGGAACCCAGCGAATGCCGTCGCCGGACTCCGACAACGCCTCAATCAGGCGGGCTGCCGTGCGTCCAACTTGGGGTGATAGCGGGATGGCAATGAAAGAGCGTATCGTTTGCATGAATCAAACCGCGATTGAAGTCAATGTGGATGTAGAGGGGATAGGTATATGGGGATCGGATGCGTGAGTTTCGGATCGTTAAGCAAATACAACGAAAGTCTTGACGGGCTGTTGATTTAGTGAGCCGTGACGCGTGAGCGGCCTTTTCCCACGCATTACCCGGTGCCTTACGGCCCACGGCTCACTACTGCGATTTGGATTTCGATTAAATCAACAGCCCGTTGACGACTTCCGTTGCGAACAGGTCGAACATGAATCGGGTCGCACGATGGATTTGCAACTCACTACAATTGACTGCCTCAGACTTACCTTTATAGCGAATTATGATTTCTTTTCAGCCACCTGCCTTTCAGCAACATCGATTGCTGCGAGGCGGCCATCTACAAACCCTCGCGACGGTCACTCCGACCGGGCCGATCGGGTTGCCTACCCACAAACATACGATCACGTTGCCCGATGGCGATGCGGTCGTGCTACACGAGACTTGTCCCGACCATTGGCCGGATGATGGGCTGTCGCTGTTGCTCGTTCATGGATTGTCGGGATGCCACGCCGCTCCCTACATGATTCGCCTAGCAAAACGATTCCACAACCAAGGGGTACGTGTTTTTCGCATCGATATGCGAGGATGTGGGGACGCGTTTGGGCTCGCCAAACAATTGACGCACGCAGGACGAAGCGATGATTTGATCGCCGCACTGGATTCGATTTTCGAGCTAGCTCCTCATGGACGATTGGGAGTGATTGCCGTCTCGTTGGGCGGTAACCAGATTTTGCGTGCTATAGGGCGGATCGGTGCGGGACTGGATTCGCATCCCCGTTGGTACGACAAACTGGAACGGATTGCCGCCATTTGTCCGCCCATCGATTTGGCACGTTGCAGCGATAATATGCAGCGACGAATCCTCAGACCATACAACTACTACTTCATCCGCCAACTGATGTCGCGAATCCCCCCCGGCGTCCGTGAACGTGCCGATTTCGCAGCGAGAGACGCCGCAACTCGGCCTCGCACGTTGCGAGAACTCGATGACCAATTCACGGCGCCGCTGAGTGGATTTTCGGACGCTCTGGAATATTACCAGCAATCGTCCGCCGCCCATCACGTCGAATCGGTGCTCGTGCCTTCGTTGGTGTTAGTGGCCGAAGATGATCCGGTTGTCCCCGTCGACTGTTTTGACGAGTCCAAACATCGCTGGAGCCCTGCGATCAAACGCATCGTCTCAAAGCATGGGGGGCACGTTGGCTTCATCGACCGCAACCGAAATTGCTGGATGGATAACGTACTTGCCGATTGGTTTGCCGGCGACGGTTGCTAGCGAGAGCATCCGGCTTAGGAAAATCATAACCCAAAGCGTGAGCGAGGGACTCCAAGCGGGTCGCATGGCGTTACCAGAAGTCCCTTGCTCACGCTTTGGGTTACGATGGTGATGGCTCAACGGCACCGTTAATAACGCAGCCTTTTGAGCCGGACGCTCTCTTACGGCCTTCATCACGAGAACAGCCGGAGCCTCGGGAGACTGCTGAAGTAGTAGGACATCACCGCTCTCCTTTTAGCCGTTTGGACGCTAGCCCCGGTTGGATGGTGGCGAAACCGTGGCTAGCGGCAAAACGGAACGCTGTGAAGTAGAAGTATTTTCTCGTAGCTACCTTCGCCAGAAGGTGGTGAT
>CAXBHV010000487.1:0-5805 GCA_963974855.1 uncultured Rhodopirellula sp.
GTCGAGGTAATTTCAAGTGGCTTGACGTTGATCAGTTCGCCGTTGGCCGGATTTTCGACGGTGCGAGCGGGAACGAACAGGGAGAAACTTTCGTTACGCGTCGCGATGGCATCCAGTGCATCACGCAAACCCGGATTGGGTGGCTCGGATTCGATCAATTCACCGATATCAATTCCGATCGTGTCGCAGCGAAGTTTCCGCAGCCGGTCGAGAAGCGAGCCGGCTGCGCTCGCTACCGGCAGGCCGGAGAAGAGTTTTCGGAGGAACGGCAAGCTGTGTTCCGTCCGCAAAATCGCGTTCAAGCGATTGATTTCGAACATCCCATCGTCATCGCCAGCGATATCGCGTAGCGACAACATCCCAAGCCAGAGCAACGGGATGTAGCGTTTCGATTCGCTAATCAGTTCAGGGCGTTGATTCGGGCTACTAACTAAACTGCCACGCGCAGACATCAGCATCGCTCCTGGGATTTGGTACGGCCAATCACACCCGCAATTAGCTTGCGGGTTAATTGTACCCCATCCCAGGAGTCTGTTGGAAAAGCGACTTTTGGGCGTTAAACCATCGGCTCGGGTTGGCCCGATATTTTGCGTGATCCGCGGCCTTTCATAAAGCGATGACCAAAGTCGGTCAACACGAAGATGCGTAGCGAGCCGAGGATCGCCAACAGCACGACGAGGATCAACAGCCGACTGCGCCGCGTTTGTTTGAACACGCCCCCTTCGCCCACTGCGGGTTGCTGTTGTGGTTTCAGCGGCATGTTGTACATCACGGCAATTTGATCCATCTCGACGAGGTGGATGACCGGAACGTCTTTTCGCATAAATCGAGTCATGATCGAGTCAATCTGCATCGTCGCTCGCGAAGCCGTGCGGTTCAGTCCGTGCTTATAAGCTCGTTTGCCGATCGTCTTGCCTACCGAGACCGCACCGCCCCCGACGTTGATGTAAGCTTTGTATTCTTGCGAACCCGCTTGTTTGCGGTAGACAGCCATTCGCTCGTCGATCGCGCTGGCAAAATCGTCTGCCTCGAGTCGCCTCATGTCATTGTCTAATATCGATTTGCGGATCATCTTGCGTGCTTCGTCACCAAGTCCGATCCCTAAATCCTCGTAACCCCCGATCGAACATGCGACCGATCGGAAAGGAATATATTGCTCTTCGTAGAGCATCGTCTCCATATCGATCCACAAGAATTTCGGATTATTGGCTCCCCATTGTGACGAGCCGGCGCTTGCCAAAATCACGGGGCGGGCACCAATCGTTTTGAGCGCCGCCAACACGTTTACGTTCATGCCGGGGAACGAACCAGAGTAGCCGACCGCCACGAGGTCCCCTTTGCCTACGCCCGCTTTGATCAACATGTCGATCACGACTGCGGCAAGGTTAGGATTCGTCGAGGTTTGCTTGGCGCCCAATCGACCACTCAGTGTGGTCAAGGGAGTCATCAATTCGCCAATCATGCCGGTGGAACCGGGGTCGATCGCGGTATTGATCCGCATGCCAAGATGAAGCTTTTCGTTACGAACCGCCAGCTTGACCAGTGGGTCCATCGCCTCCATCATTTCCTTGGACAATTCGGCCGCTTGCATCTTCAGGTCAAGGTCTTCCTGAGGTGCGTCGACACGAAAGTACTCGACCGTTGCCAGTCCCAGCAGCGAAAATGCCGCCATGAAAACGATGATCGATTGCGAGACTTGGCGAGGTCGCCAATACAGACGTTTCATAGTACGAACTCCAATCCGATCAGCATCAGAACCAAGCGAACCACGGTCGCAGCGGTGAGTAGAATTCCAAGCGTTTCGAGCATCCCTTGACGGTCGATCCAAATCGCGATCAATCCGGGGATGATGTAACCAATCACCTCATAGTCGTTCGATTCGGCCAACACATCCGCATCGAACGAATCGACGGGTACCGCAGAAAACGGCGAGATTGACTCCATCAGGATGCCGACGAGAAATCCGACAAGCACCATTAGCACGGTACGTCGTTTTCCATAAATGACGATCATGTTCGACAGCGAATACACGATGAAATACGTGACGATCGCGGCAAAAAATGTGGCGACCACCGTTACGGGGCGGTCCAGAGACAAAGCGATGTAACCGGGAACGACCATCCCGCCTGCGGCGAGACCAAAGGTTTCCGAGAACAGCAGGCTGACGGCCAAGCCGATGCCAATTGATACAGTTAAAGTGTCCATAGTTCCTAAAATGCTTTTTCGTCGACGATTCCGCGATTGCGGAAATATCGCACTACGTCTAAACCAGCGCCGCCAATGTTTGCCATTCCCATCACCAATGATGAACGGCCCGAAAGACTCACCACCTTCTCAAAAATCTCCGGCGCTCCGTCCCCTTCGGCCATCACCAATTTTCGTGAATCCAAGCCCGAATTGATGGCATGCTTGGCAAAAATGTAGGTCCCCGAACCGATCAAAACGTAATGATCCGCCGGACGCCATGCCGCACAACACTCGGCTAACTGTCGTGAACGATCGGGACGATCAAATCGACAATTGAAAATCATGATCCGCTTGCCCACGCTTGGATAGCGATCACACGCCATGTCCCAAATGCGTTCGGTTGATTCAGGGTCGTTCGCTGCAAAGCCATTAACAAATACGATCTCGCGACCGAAGAAATCCAGCTCGGCTACGGTCATGATTCCCGGATCGGGACTCGCCGACCACATCCCTTGCAGCGCCGTCGCTCGGTCGACTCCAAGATCGCTGAGGATTCGCAGCGCGAGCGCGACGTTCTCGGCATGTTCGATGTACGAAAACTGAGCCAAATCCAAGGGCTGGATCGCGTTGACTTCGTCGAGGCCAACGGTAATTAGCTCTGATTTTCGGTCGTCACAAACTTTGCGAAACGCATCCAAGTGACGACGTTCGGCGGTGTACAACTTGCCCTCTTTGGGCACCATTCCTAATAACGCCCAGGCAACATCTTTTTCGCCTGGCCCCATCACATCCAAATGGTCGGCTCGCGCGTTGGTGATCACGCTGTGGGTTGCGTGCACCAACATGAATTCGCACAGCCACTGCAAGTAAGGGATCAACGCCATACACTCGATCACGAGTGCTTCGGATTCGATCTCGGCTGCGGCGCGAACGATCCGGATTTGTTCAATCACGTTCGCCCGTGCGGGACGGAATACCGGATACTCGGCACCATCGGGCAAGATCATCCTGGCCAAAGTGCCCGTCGTCTTGGCACAGGTGCGTTTACCCGATGCGCGCAACCCCGCGGCGATCAGCCGAGTGACCGACGATTTGCCGCGTGTACCATTGACATGAATACGCGTCGGAATCGTCGCTAGGTTGCGTCGATGTAAGAAAGACTCTAATAGGCCCAGCCCAACCAGCGACCCGGTCGTGCCAAGCAGTGCAAGCGAACCATCCATTCGTGATGGTTAATCCCAGTAAGAGACGTGGAGACCGCATCAAGTAGAAAAGGTGAATACGAGACCTGATGCGCTGCGAATTATGGTGATGATGCAAAAGCGTGCTAGTGCATCACCGCAAAATTCTTACTAATTTCGGCAAATTTGTCCTCGGAATTGAGGACATTCCTTTCCAGATTCGCGGCAGTCGCCCCACGATTTGATTGCAAAAAAACTTATTGGCAACGTTAAAGGCAGCGTGCAGAACCTTAAGTCGCTGGAATAGCTTCACTACGGCCCGCGGCAGTCCGTAATCGCAATATCGTCGACCTTCGGATTCGCGAACCAAAGAGAGACTCAGGGAAAGTCTGATGCCAACAAACGTTTTGAAGTTTTCGCAGGCTGGATCGATGTAGGCCAGAACAAGTCGCGATCGCGACGCAGATCCAGGCAGAAAAAGGTTCCCACGCAGAAAAAGGTTCCCGGACTCATGCCGCTGTTTTTCGGAACGAGTCCCGGGCACCTTTTCTTTCTACTCCGCGCATTGTGGACTTGCTGTCGCTAACGATTCAGGTGTCGTCGACGGAAAGCCTGTTGATCTTGCCGCTCCACTTGCTGGGCGTACTCTTGTTCGCCGGCTTGAAGTTCCAATAGAAAGTCACTTCGAACGCCGCCGATGACTTGTGCATGGTCGCTACGACCACAACCAGAAATCAAAGCGGTCATCACAAGTGGAAGCACGCATAACGTGATGTTTTGGCAGGTCTTTTTGAATGTGAATGTCATCTCGATTGTTCCTTTGCGTATTTCTATGGTTCTGTAAATTTGCTAATAGCCTGTTTTTCTCAAACCAAGACTGCTAATTAAGTTGTTGATTGACTACTTCTTTGGAAGCGCGAGTTCCAAGAGCCCCCCACAGTCCATAAGGACTCTTTTGACCCGGCGCCGATTTCCCGCTTTGTCCGTACTCAACCATGGGTGCGTTCGGGTCGCCAGATTCGATTGAGTCGGTGATGAAGGCAACCGCACCGTCTCCCATCAAAACGTGACAGCCGCCTTGGTGTCGACTACTTGGGGGTGCAACGCCTTCTTGGCCAGGCCAATCGTCTTGCCAACAAGCAGCGGAGTTGGGCGGTGTGATCGTGAACATTGCTGAGTGAAAGGTTTCTCCATTCATCCATTGGTATCCGCGTCCGTAGATCGATCCACTTGACCAGTCGCTGAACAAAACCGTCGATTCAGCCCAAAAGTTTGGTCGTGAAGGATCGATAGATCCATTGGATTCACAGATACGTGGATTCGCTTTAACGCCGACTTGGCTGCGTGCCGCTTGAGTTCGGATGTCGCGGTCACCCAAGTCGGTTGTGATTTCGCCGGCGATGATCGTATTGGACAATCCGTCCGTAATGTCTCGAAACCGCATCGAACTGTGAGCGACGAACACGCCACGTTGTCCGGCACGTGACAGCTGCGAATCGGTGTTCGTTTGCACAAGTGCATGATTCATTGGTCCGGTTTCGGCTTTGGCGAACGAGTCGCCTAAGCAAACCGCGTAGTTTGTTCGCCCTTGCGATGGAATACCGCGTCCAGGATCCGACGGGCAGCGAAACGTGGGGATCTCCGTCATGGCAGGCGGGTAGAGAAAACTCACGTGAAAGCTTGGCTTGGGGCCAAATGCAGTCCACGAAGGAACTTTGGGAATGCGATCGCCATTGGGGCCAAGCTCTTGGCCGAGCGATGTACTCATCTCATCCCATAGTGCTTGTTGCTCGATAAACGGCGTGATACCGACCCAAGCGCTGAGTTGGCTCTGGTTGGTGTTAGGCGACCATATCCACCAGTTGGGCGTGGTCGGATCCAGCCCCGTCCCGGTTTTGTGTTTAGGCAGCCGATTGTAAGCGGAATGGTAGTTGTGGATTCCCAAACCAATCTGTTTGAAATTGTTGCTACAACTCATGCGACGCGCTGCTTCGCGAGCTGCCTGTACGGCGGGAAGCAGTAATCCCACCAAGACCCCAATGATCGCAATCACAACTAATAACTCGACGAGCGTGAAAGCCAACCTGGAGCGGTTTGTTGAAGACTTCATGGTAATTCCTTTGATTTTAGGTTTGTACATAAGTAGCAAGCGTGTTGTGAAACGAATCCGGAACGACATTTGGCCAGCAAGGGGAATCCAAGTGTCGTCAAACAGAACATCAAGCTTTTATCAATTCGCTCGAGGTTCAAAATGGATAGTTCATGAAATGGGAAGGTAAGTTCTAAGTCATCGAAGGGGACGAAGCGGTTTTGAGGGGAAACTCTGCAATCTTCAGATTCCAGTCTTTATTTTCTGGTCTTTATTTTCTGGACGTTTGTCGGGGAAACCTTGTCGGCTGAGGGTGTTTCGCAAAGCGACCGGTAGGTTTCGTAGAAG
>CAXBHV010000488.1:0-5761 GCA_963974855.1 uncultured Rhodopirellula sp.
TCGGTCCCTCGCTTACGCTTCGGGTTATGATTTACTGAAAAAACTGCAATAGCCCAACTTCAAAACTTACGCCCCAGGTTACATGTTTTCGCCATTCGGGAGGCAACCTTACAGCTTGCCGAGGTAGGCGTCTCGTAGGATTTGCACGGTGTGGCGGACTTGGACCTGGGATCCGGTGGCGGCGAGATGCGTTTGTAACTGGGTCATGCATCCGATATTGCCAGTCGCCACCAGGTTCGGCTCGGTGCTGAGCAGGTGCCGCACTTTGTCGTCACCGAGCGATTTGGCGATCTCGGGTTGGTCCACGTTGTACGTCCCGGCCGATCCACAACATAGATGTGATTCAGGAATCTCGAGCAGTTCCACTGCGGGAATTTGACTCAGCAATTGCCGCGGCTCCGCACGGACTGATTGTGCGTTGGCTAAGTGACACGCATCGTGGTAGGCGATCCGTAGCGATCCGCTGCGCTGGGGGATTGCAGCAAGTTCGCCTAATTCAGCGAGCACCACGGAAACGTCTTTCACTTTACTGACAAATGCGGTCGCATCGGATTCGTACTTCGTCCCTTTTAGAATCATTGCGTATTCGTGCATCCCCGAACCACAGCCGGCGGCGTTGGTGACAATCGCATCGACATCTTCGGGAAAGGCGTTCAAGTTGGCGATCGCGAACTTCTTGGCTTGATTCCAATTTCCAACGTGCCAGCTGAGGGCACCGCAGCACGTTTGTGTCGGCGGCACGACCACTTCGATGCCGTTGCGTGTCAAAACGTCGATGGTGGCCGAGTTGATATCTGGAGCGAGCACGGATTGAGCACAACCGGACAGCAACGCCACACGCCCGCGGCGTTTTCCGATTGCGGGATTGACCGCCGCCCAAGATTGTCGCGGCGGCAATCGATCGGGCAGCAGATTCAACATCGCTCCAATCGAACGTGGCAACCATGGAGCAAGCGGGCGAGCAAAACGGCCCATCTTCGCTGCGAGTCGAAAACGCCCGGGGTACGGCAGCGTCGAACTTGTCATTGCACGCGTGATCCGGTCGACGAGCGTACGTTTTCGCACTGGTTCCATCGTGGCCCGATACGGACTGATCAAATCACGATAGGGGACTCCCGACGGGCAAGCGGGTTCACATGCTAAACAACCAAGGCAACGATCGATATGAAGCGACGCTTCATCGACCGACAAATTGCCTTCGAGCACATCCTTCATCAACACGATCCGGCCACGCGGCGAATCGGGCTCTTGCCCCAATTGGTCATACGTGGGGCAGGCCGCCAGACAGAAACCGCAATGCACACATGTACTCACCGCCGCGGCCATCTCGTCGCCTAGCGGACCGAGTTTCGAGATCGGGATTTTGTGTTGCATGCGTTTGGTTCGGAATTGAGCGTGGATCGTCAGTGAAAACCAACGATGCCCCAAGAGGAATGTTATGAGGAAACGGAGTCGCGTGCCTGCGTTGGAAAAGTACGCTTGAATCGACCGCTGGGATCAAATGCCTGCTGGACCGCCACCTCGATGTCCGACGTGGTTTGCCGGTTCAGAAAGACGTGATTCGAAATCCCACGAACACACAAGCCGCGATGATTCTGCTGCACAAGTACATTTTCGAGCGTGTGCAGCGAATCCGGTTGTTCCAATGCGGCCCAAACGACCGATCCACATCCGCTGACGTGCAGCGACGCAGGGACCGAGGCGGTGATGGCGTCACACAAGCCAGGAAACTGACGAGTCGTGGTGGGGATCTTTACGACGTGGGCAGCACTGGCGAACCAGTCGAACTCGGTGATCGAACTCCAATATGCATTTGCAACTTCGCCATCCACGTGATTCAACTCCCCAAACTGCGTCTGAATTTCGGCGGCGATTTCGCGGTTGGCATCCTGGGGTCCGCGTTGGCGAAAATACAGTGTTGATGTGGCGTGATGATAATCAATCGCGTCAAGTTCCCAGCGACTCACTGCCGCCTGCGCCATCATCTGCAATGCAAGCTCCGCCGATTCGCAGCGCAGACTCAGCGTCGCCGAGTCGACTGGTTTTGGAAACACCTTGAAGGTCACTTCGACCATCGCGCCGAACTCGCCGCAGCTACCCACCAAGAATTTAGGGATATCAAAACCTGCTGCGTTTTTGACGACTTTCCCGCCAACGTTCACAATCGTGCCATCGCCCAAAGTCAGTTTGGCACCGAGAAAGAAATCGCGGATCGATCCGTAACGAAACCGCCCTGGCCCTGATAATCCGGACGCAATCGTGCCGCCAAGCGTCGCGCCGGCACGCACCAACATCGGATCGAAAGGCAAGTACTGACCTCGCTCGCTCAGCACCGCTTGAACGTCTTCGATTTTCGTTCCTGCGTAAGCGGTGAACGTAAACTCCGACGGCTCGTACTGGACCACCCCCGACAATCCACGCACACTGATCGTGTCGTACGGACCGTCCGACATACAAAGCGGCGGTTTGGTTTGGTTGCCAACGATGACGGCATGGTCGCATGCGAGCACCGCATCGCGAACTTCGTCGATCGTGGTTGGCTGCAAGGTCGCATTATTACTCACGCGAAATCACTCCTTGCTTTTCCAGTGGATGCAATCCAGACATCGACAATGACGGCGCGTCGGCACCGGGAAACATCTTGCCTCGGTTAGCGATCTCCAGCGGATCGAATGCACGACGGATGCGATGAAATAACTCGACCGTTGCCGGATCAAACATGTCGGGCAAAAACTCGCGTTTCTCCATGCCGACGCCATGTTCACCCGTGATCGAGCCGCCCATCTCGATACACACTTTGATGATTCGACTACATACCTCTTCGGCTCGATCAAACTCGCCTTCGACATTCCCGTCGTACAGGATCATCGGATGCAGATTTCCGTCACCGGCATGAAACACATTGGCGACACGAATACCGACATCACGCGAGATCTCTTGGATACGAACGAGTGCTTCGCCAAGCCGATTGCGTGGGACAACACCGTCTTGGACCAGGACTGATGTGACCGACCGCAGAAAATACGCACTTGCGACCTTTCCAAATCGACAACCGCTCGGCCAACGTCATGGCCACATGTTGAGCAAACGGATCGGTGCGCGCGATGACTTCGCTCAATTGCCGCGTCTCGTATTCCACTCGTTCGCGAGGTCCTTCGAGTTCAACGATCAGCACCGCCGCACAGCCTTTGGGATAGCCACATTTGACGGCCGCCTCGGCTGCCTCGATCGACAGTGCATCCATGATCTCCATCGCACCGGGCAACAATCCCGATTCGATCACGGCTGAAACCGCATCCCCTGCGGCTTGCAACGATCGGTAACCGACTAGCACGGTGTGAAATTTCTCGGGCTTCGGTAACAGCCGCAGAGTGATCTCGGTGGCGATCCCGAACAAACCTTCGCTGCCGGTAAACAATCCGGGGAAATCGGCGCCGATCGCATCGGTGCTGGCCGAACCAAACTCGACACATTGGCCGTTGCCGAGCACGGTCTTCATGCCCACCACATGATTGGACGTCATGCCGTATTTTAAACAGTGGGCACCGCCGGAATTAAACGCCACATTGCCGCCGATCGTGCAGACCGTTTGGCTGGAGGGATCCGGAGCAAAATACAGCCCGTGTTTTGAGGCCGCTTCGGTGACTTTGATATTCACCACTCCAGGCTCAACGACCGCGATACGATCGACCGGATCAAGATGCAGGATTTTGTTCAGTCGGTTCAGCGCGATCACGATCCCGTTGGCCACTGGCAACGAGCCGCCGGAAAGACTTGTCCCGCTGCCGCGAGCGACAAAGGGGATCGCTTCGTTGTGACACCAGCGAACGGCTTGGACGACCTCGTCGCTCGACTCGGGAATCACGACCGCAAGTGGTTTTTGGTGAAACGCGGTCAATCCATCCGATTCAAACGCGGCGTTAAAGGCAGCGTCTTGACGCACCCGGTTGGGTGGCAAAAGCTGAGTCAGACGTGCGAGAGCTTGCTGCGTGGAATTCATAACCGCATTGTAGCAAACAGGAGAGACGAGCGAGGGGGTGGGCAGTCCGCAAGGGCAACGAAACCGCAGCGGGCAGGAAAACGAGAGCAAGCAAACGGCGAGCGGCAAGTTTCGGTCTATAGATTACCAGAATGTGGACATGAGTGGAGGGGTTTGGATGCCAAGTGGTTTAAGCAGGTAGGTAGAAGTCTTTCGGTTTTTTGGCTGTTTTGGCGTTTGCCTGGACTGTTGTTTTAGTGAGCCGCTCGCGCGTGAGCGGCCGGGTCCCGCGTATTACCCGGTGCCTTACGGCCCACGGCTCACCAACGTCGGAACCATAAGTGACGGTCCTTGCGGGTAGCGCAACTCGTCAAGAGTCTCGGGGGCATACGTCATGGAAACGAAAGTCACGCACGACTTCCGCTACGCAAAATTAGCACAAACTCTATCAGAAAAAATGCTTCACAGCGTTCGCCTGGACTGTTGATTAAGTGAGCCGCTCGCGCGTGAGCGGCCGGGTCCCGCGTATTACCCGGTGCCTTACGGCCCACGGCTCACCAACGCCGGAACCACAAGTGACGGTCCTTACAGGTAGCGGAACTCGTCAAGAGTTTCGTGAATCACGGCACAGGTCGAAACTCTTGACGAGTTCCGCTACGTCAGCAACTACTCCGACGGTCCCTAACGGTCTTTCCAATCGATTCCGGACATATCGGCCAATGCCAGCGTGAGGGCATGGGTACCACAACGACCGTAGCCCTTGGCTTTGACGGACTGATAGAGTTGCTCGCCCAACGCGAGCCCTGGCATCGAAAGACCCATGCGGCGACTTTCACTGAGCACGATCCCCATGTCTTTGATGAAATGCTCGACAAAGAAACCAGGATCAAAATTGTTCTCGATGATCCGCGGTCCCAGATTGCTGAGTGACCAGCTTCCGGCTGCTCCGGAGCTAATCGATTTCATGACGGTTTCAAGGTTCAGCCCGGCACGGTGGGCATAGATCAATGCTTCGCAAACACCGATCATTCCGGTCGCGATCAAGGTTTGATTGACCATCTTGGTGTGCTGTCCCGCGCCTGCGGGTCCTTGATGGACGATCGTTTTGCCCATCGCTTCAAAACAGGGTTGCATGGCGGCAACCACGTCATCGTCACCTCCGATCATGATCGACAACGCGGCGTTGCGTGCCCCGAGATCGCCACCGGAAACGGGAGCATCGAGCGAATGCACTTGTTGCTGTTTTGCCAGATTATGAATCTCCACTGCCAACGATGGCTCGCTGGTGGTCATGTCCACGACGATGTTGCCCGCTGTGCATCCCGCCAGCACTCCGTCGTTCTTACACAAATAAACTTGGCGAACGTCATGCGGAAAACCAACGATCGTGAACACCACGTCCGATTGTTCGGCAACGCCGCGAGGCGAATCGGCCCAAGTGGCTCCGCGATCGATCAGGGGTTGGGCCTTGGATTGGCTGCGATTGTAAACGGTTGTCGCAAAACCTTTTCCGATCAGATGGCCACACATGCTTGCCCCCATCACGCCTGTGCCAACCCAACCGACGCGAGTTTCATTGGGAGTGATTTTCATGACGTTGGGCATGGTCGGAGGCCTTTTGAGGTAGGGAGCGGACGAGGTGGATGCAGGCGATACGGAGACCGGCACACGTTTAACGATCGCCGTTGATTAATGAAGACTCTACTATTTTTAGGCCGACCATTCGAAACCGCCGGTCGTTGTCCAGAATACAACCAGCATGAATAACCAAACGAGATCGAG
>CAXBHV010000489.1:0-5756 GCA_963974855.1 uncultured Rhodopirellula sp.
GAGCCATCGCGTAACCTGACATCGCGCCACGTGCTTGACGAGCGTGCTCGATTTGCAATCGGGCGGTGTCTTCCGGACGAGCAAAGCGAATGCGTGGATCCCAGTTGGGATTTTTGGCAAGCCATGCGAGTGTTTCAGGGCTAGTACCTTCCATTGCCAACTTAGGCATCAGATCGTGGTAGTTGAAATTGAAGTGGCGGATCCAACCGTCGGTCAAAATGATATCCGCATCCAAGATCTGGCCTGTTTCAGGATGCACGCGGCTTGGGCCGATCGCGGTGCCGACGTCGTTGTTCAACCAACGGATGAAGTTGTAACGCACGTCCTCAGGAGCTTTCTCCATGTGCGCGCCACTTTCGGCGTCTTGATATTCGATCACAATCGCGTCGACGAGGCCTACTTTTTCAAATGCCTTGTTCCAATAGTCGACACCATTCTTAATCCAACGACGGTAGCGTACTGGTGCGGTGTGTTCGACATAAAACCGAATCGGTTCTTTGGGAGGACTGAGTTTGAGTTTGGGATCGCGTTTTTCTAAGTTCCAGCGATTGATGTAACGGACACGTGTGTCTTCGTCTTCATATTTGCTGAGGTCCGAAAACGCGGTGGTGAAATAACCGATACGCTCGTCGGCTTTACGTGACTTGAAGCCGTCCTTTGCGTCGGGGACTTCGCTAAACGAATAATGGATCGTTTGCAGTTTTCCACCATTGCCGACGATCTCGAAAGCGACTTCGACGTTTTCAGGGAAAACCTTTGCCGTGTCAATCTTTTGCAAACGCGAGTTGGTGATGCGTACCGACGATCCGAAGAAACGCGTCGCGTTGTTCACCAACAATGAATCCATGTCGATCACGGGACCGCCATTGGGACCGGTCGCTAGAATCGCAACATCCAGCAGGACTTCATCGGTGAACAATCGTTTGACGGACGCTTTGGATTCGGCGTCTCCGGTCGCACGAATGTCGAGGTTCGGCGAGATCAACGCCAATCGGTCGCCGTAGCGACGCCACTGAACCACCCAGTCGCCCGATTGCAATCCGGCGTAACGGTCACCACTGCCCACCGTCAATGCAATAAAGTAACTCTTGCCCGCAAACGCTTTGGGCAGTTCGCCCAACAGCTGAGCGTCCTTTTCGCGTTGCCACAGGTTGAACAACCCTTTGGGGTTTTGCTGGTCCGACACTGGCACCGCGGTGTAGCCTTCGCTGACTTTGTCAAACGGGGCTAAGTCGGCATAGCTACTGGGGACAACCGTCACTGCAAAAACGGCGGCTGCAAGATACTGAATTGGTTTCATTCCGATCACTTCGGCTCTCTTTGATTATTGCCAGAAAACAGGAACACTGGAAAAGGAGGGCAAGTGGCTTGTGGGGAAGTCACTCGATTTTCACCGCAGGCAGGCTGCGTCCATGCGTGAGGATACTACGTCTATCTAGGATAGTTCGCATATTAGCCTCGTTCGTTCTTTACGGGCTCGACGTGCCAGATGGTTCATCTAGCCGCCCTGCCTTATCCACTTTACCCGATAAATCGATACAGGCTATATGCGAAAAAGCTAGAAATCGCAGCGGGAAATCGCTTTGATGTCAGCGTCCGGGGGGAAAGTGCATCGTCACGATCCCAGGACAATGCATGGATGTCGTCGAGGGAACCGGCCGCTCTGAGACCGCTTTACAGCTCGATCCGACCATGTCGTTCGAAATCTTCCGGTAAAATGTCGCCCATTCCGTGAGCCGCTCGCAAGTAAGCGGCCGGGTTCCGCACTACCCGGTGCCTTACGGCCCACAGCATTATCACGTCGTTTTAGTGCTTTGGGGAATCAACACGCCGTAGATTTCGATCGTCTTGCCGTCATCATCAAAGATCGGTTGGCCGCGAACGAGCAAGTGGCGATAGTTCCCGCTAGCATTGCGAAGCCGGATTTGGATCTCGTAGGCGGCTCCATTAACCACCGCTGCCTCAATCGTGTCTTTCATCTTACGCCGGTCTTTCGGATGCAACATTTCGATGTATTCGGTGCGTGTGGGGGCACCCTCCGAAGGGCTGCGTCCCGCCAACTGGAATACTTCGTCGCTCCAAGTCACTTCATTGGTAAGGACGTCGTAGGACCATGTCGCCAGTCCGGCGAGAGCCTGCAAGTCCTTCAGCCGACGTTGGCTGCGTCGCAGGTCATTTTCGGCTTGTTTTCGAAGCGAAATGTCGCGGATCGTCGAAATCAGCATCGTTTCACCTACTAATTTCGTCACTCTGCCGCTAATCAAGACATCGATGGGATGTCCATCACGATGTCGCAATTGGCCTTCGAAGTTGTCGATGCGTCGATTGAGTTCAAGTTCCGCGATCAGTTCGTCGCGTCGTTTGGGACAGACCCAAAGATTCAGTTCCGTCATCAATTTTCCGACGATTTCCTCTTCAGCGTAGCCCATCAAATCGCGAAACGTTTGGTTCGCTTCGACCACGCGTGACGACGACATCCGAATCAGCAGTCCGGCATCGGGCGAGTGCGTGAACAGCGTGGAATAGCGGGACTCTCGTTCGACATTCCCATTGCGTTGATCACGCAGTCGGCGAGTTCTCGCCGCGGCCTCGCTGTCGCCATGACCGGCCGAATCATAAAGAGAGATCGCGAGATCCAAATCGCCTTGGTCGGTTGCAGCTCGCGCAAATTCGAGATTCAGTTCTTTCCCGAAATCACGCGCTCGTCGGTTTTCAGGCCACACCTCTAATGCTTCCATGATTAGCGCATCGGCTAAGCGAAAGCTTTCGTAGTGGTTCGATGCATTCGCAGATTTCAGATGCCCTTGGGCTCGTTTGACCAACCGCGCACTTTCCTCGTGCTCGCGTTGTTGATTCAGAGCCAGCACGAACAGATCGACCGTGGGGTAGCGATCGCTTGGATCGGTCGCCAACGCGATTCGCGCGATGTCCATCAATTCGCCTTGCACACTAGTCGGACGAATCTTGTTCTTCGCAGCCGCTTGGATGCACTCCAACAACGTCTCGCCATGATGCGGCGGGTAGCCTGTCAAAATTTGGAACAGGGTTGCGCCTAGCAAATAAACGTCGGTCGCAAACGACACATGACGGTGGTCGCCGGTGGCCAATTCGGGAGCCATGTAAGCTGGCGTGCCACCGATCGTATGATCGATTTCATCCGCTGATTGCTTGGGGTTATGGCTGATCGCGAGCCCCCAATCGGCCAGCAACACTTCGCCGAACCGACCCAACATCACGTTTTCGGGCTTGATGTCTCGATGAATCAAACCACGCGAATGCGCGTAACGAATCGCGTCGGCGACTCGCATCAACGTTTGCACGTTTTCCGAAAGCGACTTTTCCTTGATTTGCTGATCCCAACTTGTCCCATCGATCCGTTTCATCGAATAGAACAATCCGCCATCTTGATCGACGCAGACCTCGTGCAACGCGATCACATTGGGGTGGTCCAATCCACCGATCACTCTCGCTTCGGTCAAGAAGCGATCACGTGATGCGGCGTCTTGCGAAAGATTTTTACGCAAAACCTTGATCGCAACTTCGCGGTCGACCGCACGTTGATGAGCCTGGTAGACGATCCCGGTGCCACCGGCGCCGAGTTCACCGACCAAACGATAATCGGCGTCACAAACCTTGCCGCCGCCAATCATCGCCACGCCGCGTTTAGGGACAAAGCCCGAATCCATGCAATCCAGTGGCGGAGGTGTTGCCGGGGGCAGCGCAATCGTATCCATTTCGGCGCTGGCAGGCGTCTCGCGATCGGAATGAAAACCTTCGGGATCCCATTCCTTCCATGCAGGATGGGCCAGTTCCGAGGAAGTTTCTTTACCGGACAGGACGACCGTTTTTTCGTCGGCCGGCATCGCCGCGAGCCGCGCTTTCAAACGCGGATCGGTCAATACGGCCGTGATCAAGTTGTAGTCACTCGAAATGGCGTCGGCGGTGGCGGTGGCGGATTTCAGTGCCATAGAACTTGATTGCACGATGAATAACGGACTCAATACAAGGCGTTCGCTTCATCGGGCCGGAGACGAATTTCGTCACCGTTGGATCAAGCTGACCACTCATCATCTTAGCCAAATCGGCATTCGGGGCGAGCGGTTTGCCACGCCAGTCTTTCTTTGTGAGGCATATTCTGCCGACAGCTTGGGGCCTTTGTGATGGATGTACCAATAACCACCTGCGATCTACTTTTGTAGCGCTCGCGGCGAGTAACACGTTCGAATTAGACCGGGCGGCTTGGGGGCGATTGATTTAAGCGAAATGCAGTCGCATAAGTGAGCCGTGGGCCGTAAGGCACCGGGTAATGCGTGGAACCCGACGCTCACGCGAGAGCGGCTCACTAAATCAACAAGCCGCTTGCGCCGCTCCGCTATAAATGCCACCCGTTTGGTGTGTGAGCAGTTCGCAGTGGGCATTCCGCACGGCAGCACCCGGGCCAACCGACAAGAAGCATTCCTCAGAGGGGGGCGGCGGCCTAAGGGACGCTCTGGATTGCCAGCCACTTTTGCGCATCCATCAAAACCAGAGCGTTGCTTTCCGCCACAATCGCCGTGTCCTGAATATGCGAAGCCAATGGGCTGTGTCGCGACACCAGGATGTAGCGAACCGCATAACGGTCGATCAAATCTTGACGTTCCTGGGCGGATTGCGTTTCAAAGAATCGTTCGGCGTCCGCGAGCCGTTCTCGCTGGCCTTCGCTGAAAAGTTCCAGATGATTGGCCGCCACGATCCGGCCCCCAAACGAAGGAACCGGCCACCCCGTTTCCATGTCACTCAAAACAACCTCGCCTGGTTGTATCTCTGCGAGCACTGTTTGGTAGGTGGTCCAATTCCGCGGCTGTTTGTCTTCACGTTTCAGCAGCGGGGCGATCAACGGACGAGCCAAATAGGGTTCGGACAAGATTGCATGAAACTGAGGCAATGCACCGTACAGTAGAGCGACAATGAATAGCACCTGAGTCAACGATTGGGCATTGCGGTTCGGTGATCGAGACAGCAAACCGCTCAGCATTTCCGTCGACCAAGTCCGCATCCCCTGTCCGACTTTGCCGATCCAACAGCCCACGGCGATACAGGCGACCGGAGTTGCCGCCAATGGCAAACGGGCCAACGAGGCGGATTCGGCGAGCCAGGAAATAATCCCTAAAATGATCACCGCACCGCTGACGGCAAGCGACCATCGAACCAGCGGCTCACTGCGGTACGGCAGCGCCAACAACGCCGCCAAATAAACCGGAGCACACCACAGAAAAAACATCCGCTGCAATATCGTCGGATTGAACCAGTACCACGGATCGTGACCACCGCCGGCTGCGTCAATAAATTGGTACCATGGCCACGCCATACACAATCCAAGCGAAAACACGCCGACGCCAATCACCATCGTCGCCATCCGGCTTCGCTGTGCCGAGTCCACGGCTAGGATTAACAAAATCACACCGATGGCGCCGAGCACGCCGGTCATGCCGTGGCTGAGAACCGAGACGGCTAACGCTGCGGCGGCAACCACAATTGCAATCCCCATGGGCGTGACGCTCGACGAACGGACTCGCCACAATAACCCCCAGCAAATAAAGTTCAACAGCATCGAAAACGCCGAAGGGTTGACCATGTGCCAAGGCAAATCACTCAGTGCAAAGGAATTGGCATAACCCGGTGCCTCGCCGTACAGAAACACCATGCAGATCCCTGTGACCAACGCAATCGATTCCATTCCAAACTCGCGCAGGAACCACCACAACACCGTGAAAAAA
>CAXBHV010000490.1:0-5754 GCA_963974855.1 uncultured Rhodopirellula sp.
CGTTGACGGCGGGTATTCAAACCGACGATCGCTTGCTGCGTTTGTAAATTCTCAAGCTGCACACGCGCGTCTTCATTCGATGCGGCGTCCAGTGCGTATTGGTTGGCGACACTGCTAAGTGCCCGCCGAGCCTTGGCTTGCTCACCGGCCTGGATCAATTGATTGGCTTGCTCGAGCAGCTTGGTAGCCTGCTGTGCTTGGACTTGTCGCTTGCCACTGCTTTTCGACAAATAGGAAGTTCGGTTGTATTCTTCCTGATTGGCTTGCTGGACCAGTTCTAGATTGCCGTCGCTGTCGATCAGCTCGAATCCCTTGGGGGCGACGACATTCCACTGGATATTCTCTAGCGGCACATTCATTTGAGGGCTGACAAGTTTCAAGTCGCGGAGGTCGTTATGGCGAGCACGACGATCATTTGCGACCGAATAGACAAAACGAACTTTCGCCGTGCGGTCGTCGATGCCCGGCAGGATGTAGAACTGCCACACATTCCCATTACCATCCAGGCGAATCGAATTCACACTTTCGCCATTAACAAAAATACTGAATAGCTCGCCACCCTCGGGCAAACCGACGCTTAGGCTGCTGCGTTGGATGACTTCCATGTTGGCTTCGACCGCGGTCAGTTGATTACCGGTCGGTGACAACACAGTTGTAAATGTGCCGTCGGCGACACGAAGTTTCAGAGCATCGGCTAATGAATGGCGTTTGACGACAATGTTTAGTGAGTTTTCAGGAGTCACGGCGCGTAGCACGAGAGCCGGAGCGGTCCGGTTTCCCGCATCCCGCAGCGTTTGGGGAACGGTGTTCCAATCAGCCCGCTGCCAGCCCTGAGTTAGCGCTCCGTGCTCTAATTCCAATCGACCGCCGGCGCGGACGCCAAAGTAGTACGACAACTGGCGGGCGCCGGGGAATTCGGCGGGGACGAGGACTTCGTTTGCCTGCTTTGAACTTGACTGCGATGGGGTTTGCCCATTGACGGACAGATTCTCGCGATCGCCGCGCCGTTCATATTCAATTCGGAATTGAATTTTGCCGATCACGTGACGCTTGAACTGAACTTCCCAGATATTTGAATCGGGGGCAGTTCGCACAAAATCGCTGACGGTATCACCGCTGGCTCGCAGCGTCTTGATCTCGTCTTCGTCGCTAATCGGCAACGCGATCGAAAGCGTACGAATCGAAGCATTCTGTACATTAAATTCAGCGATCAACGCAGATCGTGTCTGGCCTTCACGCAATGTGATTTCATGCAGCACTTGCCCCGTCACCCATGGTTCAAGTTTTTCGATTCCCAAGACGAGATCCCAGTCACGCTGTAACAGGCGAAAAGCCAGCGAGCCCTGAACTTGTCCGCCCATCGTGCGTGGATCCGTCTCCGATACATTTTGGCGCGACACCGTTCTCAGCCGAATGCCCGTCGTAGGCCGAACGACCAATTCGCCGGTTTGACGCGTCGCTTCGTTCAGCTCAAATCGAGGTATCTGCCAGTCGCCTGGATCGGACGGCGCCGTCCCAGACAGCGTCAGAGAGAAACTCTGCGAACCGATCGTCTTGCCATTCAAATGCAGAACGATCTGTCGCTGGTCGCCTTCGCTGAGTTCAGCCCAATGGTGCAGCGCGGCGCCCGTGAGTGACTCGACTTCGAGTCCAGCAGGCAACGGGAAACTCAATTGGAACAAGCCGGTTCGAGTAATCTCGGCTGCGAAATTGATGCCCAAGACCACCCGTTCATCACCGAGCGACAACACTTGCTTGCTGATCACGCGAACTTCCGACTCGACCGGTGCCACACGCAGCGCCAGCTCTCCACCCTCGGCACCATATCGATATACCCGATGCAGAACCGCTTGTTTGTTCAGAATCAAAGACGCATCAAAATCGCCCAAATTGACCGCCGACATCCCTTGCGATTCCAATTTTTCAGGTTGGGCATCGGGTCCAAATGCGATCGCCATCAGACCAACTTCACCGCCCGCCTCCGCGACTCGTAGCGGAGCCAGGGTGACTTCCGCAGGTAACGAGTCGAGGCCCCGCTGCGTATCGATGGTGACATTGAAAGGCTGTGACTGAGCCGGTTCGATTTCCAGTTTCAAGCGACCACGATCAGCGTCGAATTGCCAGGAACCGATGGGCCCCTCCACAGCACTGACGGTCAGCCCTTTGGGAACAAGCACCGCTAATTCACTTAGCTGACCTTGCGAAGTTCGGATGTGAAGACGATGGCGGCCATCGACGACGCCCGGACCTGGTAAGTAGAGGTTCGAGGTTTCCACGAAAAACTGGGTTTCCTCGGTAGTGACGTCACGAGCCTTTGGTTTCAGGATGACGCTGGCTTTTCCGGTGCCAAGAAGCAGATTCACCTCGGTCGTTTGGTCGTCGGAATCGACCGCTTCCACGCGTACTGCCGTGGGGCAAATGACATCCCATCCGGCCTCGTCGTAGCTGAGATTGATTTCCTGTACCGCAGCGGTGCCAGTCAACACGGGCACGCCCTCGAGCGGTTTGATCGCTTCGAGCTGATACTCAAAAGTGGCCTTATACTCGGCCGCCTCGCTTGGCTGAGAATCCTCTTCCACCTCGGACGTCTCTTTGTCGACCGGAATGCTGATGATATAGGTTAGACCTTCGCCAGGCACCTCTTGTTTGGACAAACGCAAGCCTTTGCCAGCGAAGCGAGTCAGTACCGCTGGCGTTTTTAGCAGCATAAAACGGTCCCCTGGTTGCCCGGATAAAGTGATCGTTCCAACTGCGGTTAGACGCGAATCCAGGTGTGTGATCCGCCACTGCTGCTTGATCGAATCAGCCGCGTTAAAACTTGCAAGGTCCGCTGCCGAAACCGAAGAGCTTGCGATGGAAAGAACCAGGGCTAACAGAATCATGATCGGCGTGAACGTGATGCCGGGTTCCGCGTCGGGATTATCCGTTCCATCGGTTTCCGTTTGGTGCTTCGGTTTTTTGACGATATTGCGCAGCCAATGACCCAAGCCGCGAGTCGAGTCAAGTGCGGGCCTAAGGATTAGCAGGACCAGAATCCCGAGGGCAAGCAGGGCATAAAACCACGGTGCACCGCCGCCTTGCAGCAGTATTCCCAACGCGATCAGAAACATGCCAATCCAGCGACTTATCATTCGAACTCTGGCATCGCTAATCATGAAGGACCAAGCTAACGCGGCCACGCCACACAACAATGCAACCAGACCGGTCCACGAAAGATCAACCCGCCAAAGCGGCGTGTTTTGCACCTCAAGCTGAATGGTTTCCCCCGCCGACAGAATCGGCAGACTCAGTTGCAATGGAACCGCTGATCCTATCTGCGAAAACGCGAAGCTAGCCGTTGCGACGGATGCGACAATGGCGATGGCCAGGCTGAGCAGCCCTAATGCAGGCCAAGCTGCCGACTTACCACACGCCCAGATCCCCATGACGGTGAACAAACCGATTACGATCAAGGGGACCATTCCGTGCTTGGCCACCCAATTAAAACCGGACGCCCGGGTCACAGGTACCGATGGAGTAAAGGTTCCGCCACTGGGTACGAGCACATGCTTCTCATCACCAACAATATTCCATTGTGTTTTCAGTACCGGTGCAAACACGATCGGCAACATCAGCACGGGATTGGATTCGTCGACGGTCGGTTTGCCCAAGCTAAGTCGGACCTCGATCGGAAGGTTGGGATTGATTCCACCGGGAAGAGGAATCAACGTGGCGTCATCCGCTTGCCGCGCGGTTGCAACCTGGCCATTGACGGACACTTTCCAAAGACGCACCGGATCGCCGGGCAACTTGACTTTCAACGTGCGTTGTCCACGTGATTTGACATAGTACAGTACGTCGGTCACTAGTTCGCCGTCCTGCGAAACCCGACTGTTGACCTCCGAAAATTCTACCACCTGAGTCAATGTGGTGCCGGGTTGGAACCAGTCGACTTGCAGTTTCAAATCGAACGGACGTTCGGTGTACTGCCAAGTTCCTAGCGGAGGCGCGGTGCTAAGCAGACGGAACTCGGCGGGTAACTCCAACGGATCGAGTTTCAGCATGTCGTCGGAAAGCGAGACCGTATTGATTTCGACCTGCATCGGGCTGACGACTTGGATGTAACCACGTTCGCCTTGAACGCCCATTGGAGCAATCTGTCCGGCCTGGAACGAGCCATTGTTTTCGTCTGGCTTTTCTTCAAATGTCACCAACAAGGTGTACGCCCCCATCACGGGCTGGTGAAGAGAAACGATCAAAGTGTCATCCTCCCTACGCCATGTTCGGACGTCTTGGCCGTCGACCATCACGTTGCCCAGCGCCGCAGGCACTGCAATTTTCCATTCGGATACCGGAGCACCAGTGACGAAGTAATTGACGAGCGCGCTGCCATACACCGTTTCCTGGCTGAGCGAGTAAAGATGAAACACATCGGACTGCACACTCTGTTCCAGCATCTCGATACGCATACTCGCAGACCATCCAGGCTCGCGAATGCGAAAGGCTTGCTGGAGTCCAGCGGCAGGTTTGGGAAAATAGGACAACGGCTTTTCCACCAGCAGATCTGCCTGATCCACGCCGATGCGAAAGCCAGGCCCGCCAATGATTCCAATGTCGCCTCGAACCGCTTTCGCGCCGGGGTATTCGATTCGTGGTAAAACCCAATTTCCTGCGGTTGCGGCTTCACTTTTTTCCAGGTGTAACGTCACAAGCTGGCGTCCCCCAACATCTTGATCAAACATGACTTTCAAGTTGCGACGACCGTCGGCGATTTCCGTTGCTGCGATGTAGTCCGCAACGCTAGCGCCGGTCACCGAGACGATGGAATAGTCGGCTGGGATTCCAAAATCCCACTCGCGAATCGGCGCTTCGCGAACGTCCAATTCGATATCCGCCTTGATCACACGATCGGCTTCGGCCAGTTGATACAGAACCAGTTGCGAGATACTGACCTCGGGTTGGATCCGATCCGCAGCAATGGTGAAGTCATGGTCCGCCGATGGAAAACGGTAAACAAAAACCTGTCGTGCCTCGGTTGGCTCACCGGGAAATTGCTCCGGTGCCAACTGAGTCAATCCACTCAGCCCCGTCGGCTCGACACGCACTGAGCCCAAATTGGAAAGCCGCAAAAAACCGGAGTGCCGGATCGCCCCTGTCGGATTCAGTCGCAATCCTTCGACACGCACGGGAAACGCACCAAGCGGCGTTTGGCTGCGCACCTTGATCTGGCTCGCCCCCGTCATCGGTTGGCTCAACGTGATGTCCAGCTGACGATCATCAGCTTTGCCGCTCACTTTCCACGCAACGACTTTATCGCCTTGGACGTCGAGTATTTCTCCTGGGCCGCGCATCAGGATGCTCAAGGCTTTCAGCTCTCCCTGAAGCACTTGGTAGTCGATCTGATGATCTTGACGCAGTAGCCCCACACCGACCTTTGCTTCGACATGCCCGGTAGTGGTGAAAAATAGCTTTCCATCCCCTGCTTTGCGAGCCGTCTTCCATTGCAACCGAGCGTGACCGTTTGCAGGCAGGAAGCCCAACCAATCATCTTTGTCTCGCAGTGGCACAACGGATTGTTGATCACGGTTAAATTCGAGATCCGTATCGAGTCCGCTGAGTGTCAAAGGAACGACGGCGCTGGCAGCGATCGTAAAATCGATACGGTGTCCATTGCTGTCGGGCGAAACCAACGTGGCGACAAAGTTGAGTGTCACTGGATACGTACCAGTCTTGCCAAACACGAGCTTGTAGACGGATTGTTCATTGTCATTGGAA
>CAXBHV010000491.1:0-5752 GCA_963974855.1 uncultured Rhodopirellula sp.
GCTAGGCCGTCGGTGTACGCGCGAGCCTCACGAAGAATGTGCCGCGCGACAAACTCCGGAGTGTCCTCGAACATATGAATGAAACCATGCAACTCTCGCAGAATGTCATTCGGAATGTGGCTGGATGTTCGCGTCTCGCCGTAAAGGAAGATCGGGATGTCGTTGTTCTTAAAACGGATCTCTTGAATGAAGGCGCGAAGATTGGCAATCGCGGACTCTTCGGTTTCCGGTGTCAAAAATTCTTCATCATCAATCGACAGAATAAATGCCGAAGCGCGAGATTGTTGTTGGGCGAACTGCGACAGGTCGCCGTAGCTGGTTGCTCCGATCACTTCGGCGCCCTCGCCCTCCATCGCCTCAGCAAGCGCGCGGATACCTAGGCCGGAAGTGTTTTCGGAGCGAAAGTCTTCGTCAATGATCAGAACGGGAAAGCGAAATTTCATCAGAACTCTCAAGAGGAAAAGAAGTCGCACGAATTCTACAAGCCGATCGGCCAAGTGTCGCGGCGGTTTGAGGAAAATCGCCGCGATTGCTGTGAAGGAAGGACGAGTTGATAGCTGAAGGATCACATCGATCGCTACGGCATCAATCGAAGCATTGAATTGCGGAGCTCCGAAGCCACTTTCGCTCTCGCCGAAGGCGGGTTGATTGTGCGGGTAAGTTTCGTTCTCATTTTGTACTGGGATTCTACATCTTTTTCGTTCCGCCGATCGAATTTCGATTCCTCACGTTTAGTTGAAACATTCATGACATCGTCTGAAAAAAACATTTGGATTGGCTTCGATCTTGGCGGTACGAAGATGTTGGCGATTGCCTACGACGAAAAATGGAATCCCATCGGGCGGCGGCGGCGAAAAACGCGTGGTCGCGAGGGATCCGATAGCGGTATTCAGCGGATCGCGTCCACGATCGAGCGATTGCTCAACGAAAACGATCTGACGAAAGAGCAAATTGCGGGCATTGGGATCGGATGTCCCGGGCCCATTGATCTTGACAAAGGTCGCATTTTGACCACGCCGAATCTGGGGTGGGACGATGTCGATGTCGCGGGGGTACTGAAGAAACGATTTGACTGTGAAGTCACTGTCTTGAACGATGTCGATGCGGGGGTGTATGGCGAGTACCAATTTGGTGCCGCTAAAAAAGCTCGTTGTGTCGTAGGGATTTTCCCAGGGACCGGTGTCGGGGGGGGATGTGTTTATGAGGACAAAATCCTACAAGGCGCCAATTTCTCGTGCATGGAAATCGGACATACACGGATCTCGTCGGACACCCGAGCTTCGGGATCGGCGACCCCCGGCACGCTCGAAGCCGAGGCTAGTCGGTTGACGATCGCAGCCGAAGCGGCGAAGGCGGCGTTTCGTGGCGATGCGCCAAACTTGCTCAAAAGTTCAGGTACTGATTTGAGCGAGATTCGCAGTGGAGCGTTAGCCGATGCGATTGCCAAGGGAGACGACATCGTTCGTGAACTTGTCGAAGAGGCGGCACGCAGCATTGGAATCGCGGTCGCGAATGTCGTTCACATACTGTCACCGGACAAGATTGTTTTGGGCGGCGGATTGGTCGAAGCGATGGAGGATCTGATCGTCAAAACGGTCAAGAAGTCAGCCCGAGACCTCGTGTTGCCCGTTTACAAAGATACCTTTGACGTGGTCGCCGCGACGCTTGGTGATGACGCTGGCGCGATGGGTGCGGCCGCCTGGGCAAAACGGCAGCAGACGGCAGCGAAAGATTGATCGCTCCGCTTCACTCTTTGCTTAGTTTCACTCTTTGTTTAGTGCCAGCTTAGAACCTTCGGGACCTAAAGTGGCGGGATGACTCGTAGCGGAAGTCGTCAAGACTTTCGTGAATCGCCGAACTTGTCGAAACGCTTGGATTTGAAATCTGCATTCATTCTTTGGATGACGTGAATTTCAGCAGCAGCCAATCCCCCAATCGCGGCGAGATATGTCCCACCGCGATCAACAATCGCAGGTAGCGTGGCAGCACCATATCGGGCCGCCGATAGCGGACACAATTCAACACCGCAGTGGCAACCGTTTCGGGGGCCAATCCTTTGATTTTGGTTCCGCCACCGGGCTTCGCTGCCGCAGCGGGGACGTTTTTGTCTGCTTCCACACGTGATTGGTAGCGTGCCCCCGCGTCCTCGCGTCGTATCGGCCCCGGATTGACCAGCCCCACGTGGATGCCACGTGGTTTTAGTTCCAGTCGCATTTGTTGAGTCAAACCCGCCAGGGCATGTTTTGCAGTTACGTAGCCACCCAAGTAACGAGCGCCAACCTTGGAGGCGAGCGAACCTATGTTGATGATTGCCCCTTCACGAATTTCGAGTTGGGGAATCGCAGCGACGGAGCAGAGCAGGGCGGTGTGAACATTTTGGCAGATCAGTTCGTCGAGTCGCTCGAGAGTCAAGTTTTCAACGAGTCCCCGATCGCTCGTCCCGACGCAATTCACCAACACATCAAGTCGGCTGAATTGTGACACCGCAGTCTGAACCGCATGCTCTGCGCCCTGTTTTTCAGTCACGTCACAGCAGGCGGTGGCAACATGCCGATCGTGGGCGAGCGATGTTTTGGCCGATTCGAGACGAGAGGTGTCACGGCCCGCAATGACAACGCGGTATCCTGCATCGAGAAACGTTCTGGCAATTGCCAAGCCCAAGCCACCCGAGCCACCGGTCACCAACACTACTGGCGATTGGTCCGTAATGTTCACGTGTTTCAGGGCTCCAGGATTGCGAGTGAGTAAGCAAAAAGCTAAGGAAACGATAGGGAATTGATGAGGGGATTGTTGCCTGCCCTACTTTTTCAAGCCGCTAGACCTTAGATTCAGACGCGGGGCTGACTGACGGAATCAATCGATTGATCGCCGTGGAAGCAAGGCCAACCACACCATTAGCTAGGAAGGATTGTATGTCTAGACCCTCGCTCAAAGAATCCTGTACCAAAATCGTGGCCACGGTCGGCCCCGCCTGTGCATCGGTCGAAAAATTAGCGGCACTGATTGAAGCTGGCGCGGACGTGTTTCGCATCAATACCGCTCATGGATCTCGTAGTGAACATGAATTGACGCTCGCGAATATCCGTGCCGCATCCAAGCAGTGTGGGTTTGATGCTGGCGTGTTGTTGGATCTGGCGGGGCCTAAGATTCGACTCGGGCAATTGGTGGAGGATCCATTGGTGTGCGAAGTCGGCGCGACGCTGACCTTCATCCGTGGTGAATCGTCGGAAGATGTTCATGAATTGACGAGTTCGTATGCTCGTTTGATTGATGAGCTTTCGCCCGGTGATCGTGTGATGTTGGCCGACGGATTGGTTGCTCTGAAAGTCGAGACGGTTACCGCCAATAGTGCCAAGTGCCGCGTGACTGCCGGCGGCACGGTCCGCAGTCGCCAAGGGATTAATCTGCCCGGAGTCAAGCTTTCCGTTTCCGCGATGCGACCCAAGGATGTCGACAATGCGATCTGGGCCGCTCAAAACAGTATCGACTTCATCAGTCTTTCGTTTGTGCGATCGCCCGAGGATGTGCAAGCCCTTAAAAACTTGCTCGTCAGCTACGAATGTAATGCAATGGTGATCGCCAAAATTGAAAAGCCCGAGGCGTTAGACCAGCTTGAAGCGATCGTTGAAGCCTCCGATGGCGTGATGGTTGCGCGAGGCGACTTAGGAGTTGAGATTGATGTCGCGGAAACGCCGATGGCCCAAAAACGGATCATCCGCGTTTGCAAAGAGAAGATGAAGCCGGTGATTGTGGCGACTCAGATGCTCGAGTCGATGCATACTAGCAGTCGTCCGACCCGCGCCGAAGTCAGCGACGTCGCCAATGCGATTCTCGATGGGACCGATGCTTGTATGCTCAGTGGTGAAACGGCCATTGGAGAGCACCCCGTCAAATCAGTCGAAATGATGAACCGGATTATGGTTTGTACTGAACGTGAAATGTTGTCCGACAATATTTCGGAACGAATACCGAACACACGCGTTCATCCGATTACGACCGCTGTGACCATCGCTGCCACCAATATTGCCGAGGCGATTCAGGCCAAATTGATTGTGATTGGAACCCACAGTGGTGGTACGGCGTGGGTGAAAAGTAAAAGCCGCAGCCGAATCCCAACGCTCGGTGCGAGCGATTCCCATGACACGCTGAGGCGGATGAATTTGTTGTGGGGGATCAAGCCAATCGAGTCATCGCATCTAGAGCACACGCCCGAATTTATCGACGAGATTTGCGGTTGGGGACGCCAAAATGCAAATTTGAAATCGGGGGACCAAATCGTGTTTGTGACCGGCAGCGGCGTGGTCAAAAAAGCTCACAATGTGGTGATCGTTCACACGGTTGAATAGCGGTCACGCCTTCGTTCCGTCGCCCGTATGGATCTCAAGCGTGACATCACCATCCAACCGAACCGGGTAATCATCAGAGGGATCAAGTTGAATCTCGATCTTGTTGTGCAACGCCCATTGGTCCGAAAGCTCGATTTCCAGCGGCGGCGTACCGGTCGGCTGCTGAATTCCGTTAATACGCAGCGACGTTAGCTTGCCTTGCCAGCTTGTGATTCGCAGCCAGACGCGATCATCCGACTCGATTCCCGTCGGCCGATTGAAGTTGCGTGAGTACGTTGCCGTCTGCGGCTGATCGGCCGCATCGATGTCTTCATCACGCTCGGGGACGTTCACCCGAGTCGCCGCCGACTCAGCAGCAACCGTTTCATCTTGATGCCGTCGTTTTGTCCACGGGTAACGGAGTCGAATCGTGTGCATGCTGATCAAGTGTTCCTCAGTCTGAATTCGAAATATCACTTCGGATTCAGACGCGTACTTTAGAATTGCGGGCCGATACTGGCAGTGATTAGCCGCCCACGACGGTAGCGACAACGGCAAATGCAATCAAGCAGATCAGTAAGCCCAAGAAGATCCAAACAATGATGGATGTCTTGTATTTGATATGGGGCGTTTGTGCGACCACTTGTTGGTAGCCCGGTGAAAACACCATCTGACCTTTTTCGCTCAGCAACAAGTAAAGGAAATAGGCCGAGATTAATGTACCGATTGGGAAACCGATCAATCCGATCACACTCAGGATGATTGCGACGATTCGAGCCCAGGGGCGTAGTTTCCATAGGCTGACTGCGGTGAACGCCTGCAGCAACCCTAGCGAAAAATATAGAAGGCCCATCACACCCATGACGACTCGGATACCCAGTTCTTCTTGTTGCGAAAACAAGGGAGCTAGCATGATGAAGAAACCAACCGGGATCATGATAATCGCCCCCAGTAAATAAAGCGTGCCGATCGATTTCACGGACGCTTCGTGGCTGAGGTAGTGCCGGCGAATCGATTCAGGATCATTGCCCACGACCTGTGCCATCGAGCTCATATCCGATGTCGGAACGTATGGGTTTGTAACTTGGGACGGAGCGGCGGTTTGGGGCGGAGGCGTTGTGCGAGCGAACGGATTGGCGTCGTCTTGGTTCGACATGAATTGAATCGCAAAAATGAGGGGTTTGGGTGGGGAAATGGGTGCTATCAGCAACCATGAATCGGATTGGCCAACTGGAAAAGCAGTTGATCGGGAAAACAGTTGAATATTCAGCAATCATCCAGTTTTACCACAACTTAGTTGCTCTCGCGGGGGGCTAGTGCTGCGTCGCAGCTAAGAATTAGGGTTGGTGGTAGCGGAAGTCGTCAAGACTTTCGTGGTATCTGCTCGCCGATCCGAAACTCTTGACGGGCTGTTGATTTAATCGAAA
>CAXBHV010000492.1:0-5750 GCA_963974855.1 uncultured Rhodopirellula sp.
ACGGAACGGTTGCTCGCGATTCGACGGTCAAGCGTGACGCCCGCTAACGGCTTGGAAAGCCGTGCGACAATGGCCGGACCTCCCGTGTGCGGGAGGGTC
Source organism: uncultured Rhodopirellula sp. (assembly GCA_963974855.1). Lineage (GTDB taxonomy): Bacteria > Planctomycetota > Planctomycetia > Pirellulales > Pirellulaceae > Novipirellula. The sequence goes on from CAXBHV010000492.1 coordinate 100, forward strand.
GGCCGCGGCAGCGGCCGGGGAGGGCTAATTGCGTTGGAGCTTGCACGCTCTGTCCCTAACACAACGAGGCCCCACCCAGAGCCGGCGGTCAAGTCCATTGTCGCCCAGCTTTCCAAGCTGGAAGCGTTGCGGTGACCGTTCGATAGGTATGGACCGCGGTTGCTCTCGCGTCGGCGATCACGCGTGCGGCACGCTAACGGCTTGGAAAGCCGTGCGACAATGTCGAGACACAGCGGCGTTTACGAGTAAAATTCATAACGGACCGCGGACGAATTTAAATGCTTGGCTGTCATGCAGCACTAAGACGTCAGTGCCATGTCGACGACTTTGACCAGGTCGCGTCCGGTGCGGCGACGGGCCCATTGCTTGAGTTCGAATTGCGCAGACCAGGCACTGTGGCAGACTTTGGCCCACCAGCGGGGCGCGACGACTCGCATCTGCAATAGCGGTGTCGGCTCGGCGCCGCTGCGTGGTTTGTATGGTTCGTCGCCTCGCATGTATTCGATCCCACGAAGCCCTTGATCGTGAACGTACTTCAGCGTATTCACCGCAAGAATCCGGCCGGGCTCGAGATCGGATGCATCGAGGTCAAACCCGCTGCTGTAAATGTACAACTGGTTGTCGGAAAGGATTCCCAGCTCGCCGCCGATGATTCGTCCGTCCAGCCGTAGCACCGGTAGATACAGGCGATCCCGCTGAAACATCTGATGAGCCATCTGGATCACGAAGTCGCGAAGTCGTTTGTCGGCATAGGTTCCCGGTTCGCCCACGGCGTTCCAGCGGCGCTGATGCAATTCAATCATCGCTTCCATGAACTCATCCACCTGCTCGCTCGACTGGGCCAGCACACGCTCCATCCCAGGGGTTTTGTCGACCGATTCGAGAAACCCCTTCGTCTTCTTGCGAGTCCGTTTGCTGTGGTTGAGCAACAATTGTTCCCACGATTCGGCGGCCTCCAGGAACCACGTGTTCATCCGTGATTGCGCGTGAACGATCGCTCCCGCGTTTGTGAGAGATGCTGAGAAGCAACGCATCACGGAATCTGCGGCGCTGACGCCATCAAGCTCCAGAAAATCCCAGCCGGATGAGTCACTGCCCGCTTTCGAGCACAAAAATTGGACCATTGCCTCGACAATGTCCTTGCCGGCGGAAGGATTTTTGTCGAGAAGGATCGAGGTAAAATCGGTACAAGCATTGTTGTCCCCGATAAAACGCAGCGTTCGCGGCGAATCAGGGGTTCGACAGAGCGGCAAAATCCCGCAAATTTTGTCCTGTTCATCCCGTGCCACCACCACATAGGCTTCCGACTGACCGCCAAATTGGTCCCACCACGGCTTTAACCAGCTGGTTTGGCGAAAGGGAATGCCATCCGACAGGGAGTTCCAGCTATCGGGGTCACCAAACAGGGTGCTAACGCTGTTCGAACATTCGACTCGGTACATATCGGGGCCATCACCGTGGAGATTTTCATGAGGGATTCACCTGAAAATCTAGCCCGGGGGATGGGGCGAGTACGGACGCAGAGCTACGTTTCGCTTACAATGCAGCCTGTAAAAAAACGCCGAAGCTTCGTAATCGACACGACCGTTTCAATCGTTCTTGGCACCCATTCGCAGCCGATCCCGCTCTGCACGCCGCCTGCCCGCCCAATTCCCCTCCTTTTTTGATCACCTTCATCGTCCTGGAAATCAAATGATGTCTTCCCCTTGGCTTGTTGGTAACCTATCGATCGCAATCCTGGTCGGGCTCGGATTGCCAGCCCGAATTGTTGCCGAGTCACCGCTGTCTCAGCAGAGTGCAACGGCGAATTCGTCGTCTTGGTCCGAGTTCCACGGCGCTAATGCCTACGGGTTTGCTGCCGACGGGACGCTTCCGCAGCACTGGAACGATAGCGATTATGCATGGCGTCACGACACCGGCGATTACAACGTCGGATCCCCTATCGTTGCCAATGGCTATGTGATTTTTCTGGCGTCGGATGTCAAAAAGCAAACGATCGCGGTCCGAGCCTTGGACTTAAAGACCGGTCAATTGGCTTGGCAGCGTCCTTATCCTCACCACGTCATTCGCCTGCACTCGCGAAACACGGCAGCGTCGAGCACCGTGGCCGCCGATGCCTCCAACCTGTTTTGTTCATGGAGCGATCCTGAGCATACGATGCTGAAGTGTTTTGACTTTGACGGCAACGAAATCTGGTCTCGCGATTTCGGAACCTGGCAAAGCCAGCATGGCTTCGGCACTTCGCCCCGAATCTTTGGTTCGCTCGTCATCTTGTTCAATTCACAACAGGGCGAAGAGTTAAAGCCGGGCGATACTCCGGGGCAAAGTCGCATGATCGCGGTCGATCGCAGCACCGGCGAAACCGTTTGGGAAACGCCACTGAAAACCACGCGAACGTGTTATGGAGTGCCCGCTATTTTCCAAGGCAAAGACGGAGCGGCACAAGTGATCGATGCCAACACCGGAAACGGCATGTTTGGCTTGGACGCAAAAACCGGCGAAATGCTCTGGAGTCTGCCGGTCTTTGGTGCCCGCTGCTGCAGCACGCCGTTGATCGTCGGAGACATGGCGATTGCGACTGCGGGCAGCGGCGGTGGTGGCAACCATCTTGTTGCGGTTCGTATTCCACAATCGAAAAACGAGAAACCCGAGCAAGTCTATCGAATCGATCGGGGGTCGCCTTACGTCCCGACGCCGGCGAAGAAAGGCGACCGATTGTTTATCATCGACGATAAAGGGATCGCGTCGTGCGTCGACGTCACGTCCGGCGAGACGATTTGGAAAGAACGTATCGGTGGCAATTTCGGAGCCTCGCCGATCATCGTTAATGACACGGTGTTGATCATCAGTCTGGATGGGAAAGCGACCCTGATGCGGGCCAGCGACAGTTTCGAGAAACTGGGACAAGTCGATTTGGGCGGTCCCGTCGGCGCTACGCCGGCATATTCAAACGGACGTTTATTGCTTAGAGTCGGTAATGAGATCCGTTGTTTAGACACGTCCAAAGGCTAGATTTCGAGTAGACCGTAGTGGACGAGGCAGCGAGTCCTCGCAGAATAGAGGACTCGTAGCCTCGTTCGGTACAGACGGCGGGACTCGTTGCCTCGTCCACTACCAGGTGGGGGGGGGTGTGGCTCGTCTTTTACGCGAAAAATGATCGTCCCTTTTTCCAATTTTGCATTTTGTCCATGTCCAGCGTCTCATCTAATGCCGAGCAATTGATCGGGCGGATCGCTTCGTTTCGCCATGTCACCGTGGCGTTTTCCGGAGGCGTGGACAGCAGTGTCGTGGCGGCGGCAGCGATGCGTGCGAATCTAGATTCGCTCGTAGCGGTCACCGCGAAGTCGCCCAGCGTGCCGCAGTGGCAACTGCAATGGGCCGCCAGGATTGCCGCTCAGATCGGGATCGAAAACCGTGTGGTGGCGACTGACGAAGGCAATCGCCAAGAGTATCTTCGCAACGACACGCGGCGATGTTTTTATTGCAAGGAAACGCTGTACCAGACGCTGGGGGCTTTGGCGGAACACGATCCGGCCACCGTGCTCGTCTCGGGCACCAACGCCGACGACCTCGGTGACTATCGCCCCGGGATCGAAGCGGGAAACATTGCCTCGGTTCAAACACCGTTGGCGGATCTCGGGTTTGGCAAACAGGATGTTCGCGATTTGGCAAAATTTTTCGGACTCGAAAACGCGGATCTACCCGCGTCGCCTTGTTTAGCAAGCCGTGTTGCCTACGGTGTCGAGGTGACTGCAGAACGACTGTCGCGAGTGGAACAGGCTGAGTCGTGGTTGCGTGACCGCGGGTTTAGCGACGTGCGTGTCCGTGTGCACCATGATGAATTGGCACGTGTTGAAGTTCCCCAAGATGAGATTTTACGGTTGCTGACTGGCACGTTGGCGACGGAACTAAATGAATCGCTGCGGACGATTGGCTTTCGATTTGTGACGATCGATTTACAAGGCCTTGAATCTGGCAGCATGAATCGGGTGCTTGTAAGCATTGGAGAGAAACAACTTTGACTTCGGACCCTTCATTACCAATACCGAACGACGATTCCGATCTTGCCTCATCGAAATTGATCGGGTGTCGACTTGGCGATTATCAGATTCTGCGGAAACTTGGACGCGGCGGAATGGCCGACGTTTATTCGGCGCGTCATCTTTCGCTAGGCCGTGACGTCGCGATCAAAATCCTTCGTAGCGACTATGCGCGAGACAAGGATTACGTTACTCGGTTCCGCCGTGAAGCCAAGGCGGCTGCGAAATTGAATCACCCGAACATCGTCCAGGTCTACGATGTGGGCAGCGTGGATTCGTTTCATTACATGGCGCAAGAGTTAATCCATGGCGAGAACCTTCGCAGCGTGCTTTCGAAGACGGGCTCGTTGACGGTCGACGAAGCGATCGAAGTCATCGTGGGTGTTGCCTCGGCCCTCGAGGTGGCGGCGGCAGCATCGATCACACATCGCGACATCAAGCCGGAAAACATCATGCGATCCGATCACGGCATCATTAAAGTTGCCGACTTTGGATTGGCCCGCTTGGGTTTGGATGTCGATGCCACACGAGGCGATTTGACTCAAGCAGGACTGACGCTCGGCACGCCACGTTACATGAGTCCCGAACAAGTCCAAGGCCATACAGTCGATTCGCGAAGTGATTTGTACTCACTCGGCGTAACGATGTACCACTTGCTTGCCGGACGTCCCCCCTTTGAAGCGGACGATCCGTTGGCACTCGCGGTGATGCATCTGCACGAGACACCGCAACCACTCGACCGGACTCGCGGGGCACGCGACATTCCCGAGTGGCTGATTGCGATCGTGATGAAATTGATTCGCAAACGCCCTCAAGATCGGTTTCAGTCGCCGACGGAATTGTTGGAATCGATTCGCTCCAAGGCGATGGACGCTGGCTTGCCCGCCGGCATGACGGTCGGAACGGCGGCGGCAACGATTCGCTTGCAACGCGTGACAGACGAAGAACGAAGTCTGCGTCGTTACGCGGCGCTCATTTTGCTGCCACTGCTGTGCACTGGCATTACGACCGCAGCGATGTTGTCGCGACCTGCCAAAAGTATCGGCCGTTTGCTGCGTCCCGACCAAGTGCCGAGAACCGATTCGGTGCAAGAGCAATACCTTGTCGCGGTGACTCGCAATGACGAGGCCGGCTGGCTCGCCGTTTCCGAAAACTTTCCTCCCGAGGCCAATTCAACCAATACGAATTATTATGCGAAAAGCATGTTGCAATTGGCACGGTTCATGGCCAGCGAACAGCAGTGGAAGCAGGCCGAAACGGTGCTCGAGCGACTTAGTGCGGACCCCAGGATCGATCGATTGTACCGCACCTTGGCACTGGTTCAGCGTTGTCTGGCGCTAGAACAAATGAATGATTCAAAGCGTGTGGGCGAGACACGGACTCAGCTGCAAGCCGCATATCGCGAATTGGAAGCGAGTAATCGCGATGCTGCCTCGCTATTTGACCGCTTGGTGCCCGAAAAAGAGCGAGTGCGTCTCGGGCTCAAGCCTATCGTCAGCAGTCCTTCGACCAGCTAAAAAACGTTGGCCCCCTCGGAGTCCAACTGGGAAAGACTCTGTGAGTTGCAAAACGATAGGCTCGACCCCGGAAATGTCGGTTGGAAAACGGGTC
>CAXBHV010000493.1:0-5740 GCA_963974855.1 uncultured Rhodopirellula sp.
ATGGTAAAGTCACCCGCGGATCGCACGGCGGCGTCACCAGGTGACCCAACTGGGCCGGCGGTTTCCCCTAATTGGTAGAGCGGGGCGTTTTGGTGTGCGGCTGTCCGTCGGATGACCTCGATCGCTTCGGGGCGGACGACGCTCGACACGACCGGAACCTTCGGTTTGATGATCCCTGCTTTTTCGGCTGCGATCTCGGCGATCGTGTTGCCCAGCACATGTTGGTGATCGAGTCCAATGCTGGTAATCGCGGTCACCGACGATGAAAACACGTTGGTGCTGTCGAGTCGTCCACCGAGCCCGACTTCCAAAATGATGGCATCACACGCTTGGGACTGGAAATGAAGCATCGCCATGGCCGTGGTGAGCTCGAAAAACGTCGGTCCCGAGCCCGCTTCTTGATCCATTTCCTCGACCACGCTACGAATCCGCTCGACCAAGCTAACGATTTCGTTGGCGGCGCAAGGAACATGATTGATCTGAAATCGCTCTTCCAGCTCGTTCAGATGGGGCGAGGTGTACAGGCCGGTGCGATAGCCCGCTTTGCTGAGGATCCCGGCGACCATGGCGGCGGTCGATCCTTTGCCCTTCGTTCCTGCGATATGGACGAGCGGGATGGGGGGGATCGGCGAATTTGCGTGGACGTGGTCGCCCAATCCGATCCGCTGTGCCAATTCGGCCATCCGGCGCAGCCGAAACGGATACCTCGTCGGCGTCGTCGAAATCCGTTCGTAATTGATCCGCTCGTACAGGAAATCGAGCGAGTCTTGGTAGCCAGGGGCAGTCATGAACGTGAAACGACACGAGACGAGGGATGCAGCCGACGGAGGCTCTGCGGCTCTGGCTTCCGAAGCCAGAGCGTGTTTTTTAGGCTCTCGGGTAGCAGATTGGCAATCCGTGATGCGTTGCCAGTGCGGTTTTGGCAGTGTCCAATACAAACCTGGAGTATTCCATGGTTAAAAATCCGAACCCTTTTCAGGACGACGCCGTAACGTAAAAACCTTTGGAACCGGGCATTTTATTCCCCGGGATTCCAAATCGTTACGATCCCATTTTTCTTCTTCTCAACACAGAAAGCGTTTGCTCGTGGATACCGATGCTGCTGCGGTCGCTGAGTCTGCCGGCCAACCCGCTCCGAATAGTTCTGCGGACACCGATTCGGGGGTGGTCATTGAAACCCGAAACCTGAGCAAGATCTATCGCGACTTTTGGGGCCGAAAGAAGGTCCACGCGCTCAAATCGCTCGATATCGAAGTTCGCCGTGGCGAAATCTTCGGTCTGCTCGGTCCCAACGGTAGCGGCAAATCGACGACGATCAAATTGATCCTCGGGTTGTTGTTCCCTACCAGCGGCCGAGTGCTGGTGTTTGACAAGGACGCGACCGAGACGAGCAAAAACGAGCGAATCGGCTATTTGCCCGAGGAATCGTACCTGTACAAATTTTTGACCGCCGAGGAAACGCTCGATTTCTACGGCCGGCTGTTCAATATGTCCGGCGCTCAGCGAAAGAAACGCGTCGACGAATTGATCAAGTTGGTGGGGCTGCAGGGTGCCAAGCACCGCCAGCTTCGCGAATACAGTAAAGGGATGACGCGACGAGTCGGTTTGGCTCAGGCGCTGATCAACGATCCCGACCTGATTTTGCTTGACGAACCGACCACGGGCCTCGACCCGATCGGGACTCGCGAGATGAAGGACTTGATCCTCGCCCTGCGTGACCAAGGCAAGACGGTTCTGCTCTGCAGCCACCAACTCGCCGACGTTCAAGACGTTTGCGACCGGGTCGCGATTCTACATCAAGGCGAATTGAAGGAGCTCGGGCGTGTTTCGGATCTGTTGAAGGTCCAAGACATCACCGAAGTTCATGCTCGCGGATTAAGCGAAGCGGCCAAGACCGAGATCGCCGATGTGATCAAACGGCACGGCGGAACGGTCGAGTCGATCGACAACCCAACGACGACGATGGAAGATCTGTTCCTGAACATCGTTCGTGAAAGTGAAAATCGCCCCGGAGCACGTCGCGTGACGAGCGAAAGTGACGTGACGGAGGAAGCCGGTCAATGACGCTACAACCTGAGGATTTCTGGTCATTTTACGAATGGCTTGTCCGTCCCAATGCGTTTCTCGAAAGTGCGTTGCTGCAAGGCGTCGTATTGTTCGTACTCGCGATTGTGTTGGGATTGATCATTGGATACATGGTCTCCGCCGCCCGTTATGGGCCGAGCGAAGGTTTTTATGCGGTCGCCCGCACGGTTCGCGACCTGATTCGTTTCGACTTGCCTGGCACCTCGGCACGCCGCGTGATGGCGCTTGCCCGATTGGCGTTCAAGGAAGCGATTCGGCGAAAAGTCTTGTTCGTAGTCGGCTTGTTTGTCGTCGGGTTGTTGCTGGCCGGTTGGTATTTGAACCCCGAAAGCGACGATCCTGCTCGACTTTACATCAGCTTTGTTTTGACTGCGACCAACTATCTGATTCTCGCCTTGGCGTTGTTTATCAGTGCGTTTTCGCTGCCTGCTGACATCAAGAGCAAGACGATCTATACGATCGTGACCAAGCCGGTGCGGCCTACCGAAATTGTGCTCGGCCGGATGTTAGGCTTTGTCGCCGTGGGAACGGTGATGATGGTTCCGATGGGATTGGCGAGTTACTTGTTCGTCACGCGTGGTTTACGCCACACGCATCTCGAGGTCACCGATGTACGTGAGCTCAGCAATGGCCGACTCGAAGGCGAAACCGATTACATTCGTGGCCACAAACACACTTTTTCGATCGACCCTGATTCCGGAGGCCTGGGGCTAACGGACATGGTACGTGGGCATCGTCATGTGGTCACCCAAGCCGATGACGACACATTCACGATTGGGCCAGCGACCGGTGCCCTGCGTGCTCGGATTCCATCGTACGGTGAAGTCCAGTTCTACGATCGCCAAGGCGATAGAAAAGACGCCGGTATCGACGTCGGGAACGAAAAGGTCCAAGAGGGATACGGAAGTGCCGGGATCGCGCGTTTGGTCGGGGTCACGCAAGGCCCTCGCCGCGCCGAACACGGATACATCGAAGGCGGAACCTTGGGCGTTGCCGAGTTCACGTTCTCTAATGTGACTCCGGAGCGTTACCCCGACGGGCTGCCACTAGACATGTCGATTCGAGCCTATCGCTCGTTCAAAGGCGACATCGTGACCGGGATTCGTGGTTCGATCACGATGAAGCATCCGGGTAAAGGGACAGCGGTCAGCAGCAACCCGATCACGTTTATCGTCGACGAGTACACGGTTGATGAAAAATTGTTGCCGATCAATATCGAAGGCACCGACGGTAACGAAACGCGGATGCTGAACGTGTTCGACGATTTGGTCGACGAGAATGGTCAGCTGATGATCCAGATCCGTTGTTTGGACCGTAGCCAGTACCTCGGGGTGACCAAGAGCGGCGTTTACCTGCGTCCAGGGGAAAACAGTTTCGCTTGGAACTTGACCAAGGCCTATATCTCGATCTGGTTACAGATGACGATGATCATCGCGTTTGGTGTGATGTTCAGTACGTTCCTCAGTGGTCCCGTGGCAATGGTTGCGACCGCCGTGTGCGTGTTGCTGGGATTCTCGGCCGAACAGGTTTACGACACTCGCTACTACATCGATTCGGGAATCGAGCGAGGTGGAGGACCGATCGAATCGGTGGTGCGTATTCTGAAACAGGATGCGATGACGACCCAGTTGGACGTTGATGCTCTGGCCGGCAAGGTGATCAAAGCGGTCGACGCTGGGATTGTCTATACGCTGGATGCGATCGCAACGGCGCTGCCGAACTTGCCCAAGATGGTCAGTACGGCGGAGTATGCGGCTAGCGGTTTCGATATCTTTGGTGCGTTGTTGGCACGCCATGCCGCTGCAACGCTTGGCTATTGCATTTTGGCATTTGTTGTCAGTTACTTCTTCTTGAAATCGCGTGAGATCGCGGCATGAACCGAACTAATGTCCTCAGTCGCAAACTTATCTACCTCGTCGTCCTGTTGGCCATGGTGGTTCCCTTGTACATGCTCGGTCAACCGAGCGGTGGCAGCGGGGATACCGGCGGTCAGCTAACGGAGATGCGGGATAAGTTTAATATCGCCGAAAGCGACCTTGGCGAAATCAGTCCGGCCAGTGAAACAATGAAGCTTGCTTCGTTGGGGCTTCGCGGAGTGGCGGCAACGCTGCTTTGGAACAAGGCTCATCACTACAAAGTGCTGCATGAATGGGATCGTCTGAAGGCGACGCTCAACAACATTGCACTGCTACAACCTCACTTTGACAAAGTTTGGGAGCACCAAGCTCACAACCTTGCCTACAACGTTTCGACTGAGTTCGACGATTACCGTCAACGCTACGAAATGGTGCGTGAGGGAACCGAGTTTCTGTCCAAGGGAGTTCGCCAAAACCGTAACGCACCCCGTTTGGTTTGGTACACCGGATGGTTTTATGGCAACAAAATGGGCATGTCCGACGAGAAGACTCAGTTCCGAAAACTGTTCTCCGAAGACGAAGTGCTGCATGAATCATTGATGCAACAAGGGATCGCAGTCGATAGCCCCGAAGCACGTGGTCCTTACTTCAAACCCGACAATTGGTTGGTCGGACGACTGTGGTTGATGCACGGTTACGACATCGTCGATTCGGGCGTGAAAATCCGTCGTCAAACCCCGCTGAACTTTTTTGAAACGGGACCGAAGTGGCGAATCAAACACGCCGAATCGATCGAAGAAGAAGGCGTGTTGGATGACCGAGCTCAGAATGCTTGGCAATTAGCATCCGAAGGTTGGCGTGAGTTTGGCGAGCGAAGTGTGCCAACAACCGCACCCTTCACGATCAAGTTGGGCCAATTGGACGAACTCGTCCGACTCAAGTCGCTCCGCATGGAAGAGTTTAAAAAGATAGTCGGCGATGCTGCCTCAGGACTGAACAACAACTCGGATTTCATGGGGCTAGCCAAACGAGCTGATCCAAAGTTTCGACTGCAAGCGATTGAGTTGGCAGGCGAAATTGTGGATCTCGAAGAACGACGCAACAAGACCGATGGCTATAGGAAACAGATCAATTATCCCTATTGGGACACCTTGTCACTGGCTGAGCAAGAAGAACGAACCGTCACCGCACGTCGTTTGATCTATGAAGCCGAGAAAGCAAATGAAGCCGCCGAACTGGACAAGGCGATCGAATTGTATGAGCAAGCGTTCGCGATCTGGGCGGAGATTTACGACGATTATCCGATCCTGACGATCGATGATTCGGCCGAGGATTTGATGCAGTCCGTTCGCCGTTACTCGGTTGCGATCGATAGCGAAGAGTTGCCAGAAAACTTCCCTCTTAACGCGTTCGTCGAAATGATGGCGGGCGGTCGCGAAGTCAGTTCGGAGGTCTACGAAGACATCCGCGTCACGCAAAAGGAAAAGGCGGAAGAACGCAAGAAAGAATTGGAAGCCGAAGAGCGTGAGCGAGAGCGAAAAGCTGCGGAAGAAATGAAGGCAGCCGAGGAAAAGAAAAAGGCTGCCGAAGAGATGAAGGCTGCCGAAGAGAAGAAGGCTGCTGAAGAGAAGAAGAAGGAAGAGATGAAAGCAGCAGAAGAAAAGAAGGAGGCGACACCCGACGGAGAATCGAAAGTCGAAGAATCGAAAGTCGACGAGCCGGAGGTGAAGGAAGAAACCAAGGTTGAAGAGGAACCTGAAGTTGAACAAGAAACCGAGGTTGAAAGAGAGTAGGCCGGG
>CAXBHV010000494.1:0-5736 GCA_963974855.1 uncultured Rhodopirellula sp.
CGGCAGGGAGTAAGATTTCGCTAATATGTCGCGACAAATTTGAGCCGGTCTTGGGTCCTTTCGCCTTCCTACGCCAATGCCTGAATCCTCTGCGCTGCCCTCGGGGATGTATTCTCTGTTTTTGGGTGCCTTGATCGTTTATCTGATCGCCATGTACGTGGTTGGCTTTATCGCCCAACGCCGCGTCCGCAACGTTGAGGATTTTGTACTCGCAGGCCGTCGACTGCCCACGTCGCTGGCAACGATCACGATTATTGCGACGTGGTTTGGTGCCGAGTCGCTGATGACGACCGCGGACGAAGTCGGCAACGAGGGGCTTCGCAAAGCGATGCTCGATCCGATCGGGATCGCAGGCTGTTTGCTACTAGCCGGTTTGTTTGTCGCCGCACCGATGTGGCGGATGGGAATTTTGACAGTTCCCGATTTCTTTTTCCGCCGGTTTGGAAAAACGGCTGAGATCATGTCGTCGTTGATCATCGTGCCTAGCTATTTTGGCTGGGTTGCCGCCCAGTTTTTCGCTCTCGCCCAATTGCTAGATGTGTTCTTTGGGATTCCCCGAGAATGGGGTATCGTGGCGGTGGCCACGATCGGAACAGGCTACACGTTGCTCGGCGGGATGTGGACAATCACGTGGACCGATGCGATTCAGATGTCGTTTATCTTGCTCGGTCTGCTGTTACTCGGACACGCGATCCTGGTGCACCTGGGCGACGGATCGATCATCGAAGGGGTTTCGGTGATGCGAACCGATATTGACGAATCACGCTGGCGGATTGCCGACCCGCCGACCTTTTGGCGGGACACAATGGTGGCGATCAGTGCGCTCGCGATCGGAGCACTCGGTAATTTGCCGATGCAAGATTTGATGCAGCGGATCTTTTCGGCCAAGAGCGACCAAGTCGCCTCGCGAGCTTGTTTGTGGGCCAGCGCAGGCTACTTGCTGATGGGAGTCTTACCCGTCGGCACCGGAATGGCAGCCCACCTGTTGTTGCCACGCGCCGAAGGTGAACTCGATGGCGTCGTGATCCTGGTCGCCAGCAAGTTGCTCAATCCGGTGTTGCTGCTTGTTTTCTTTCTGGCGATTGTGTCTGCGGTGTTATCGACGATCGTCAGCGCCGTGATGGCTCCGTCGGCGGTGATGGCTCATAACTTGGTCGAGCCGTTATGGCGCCGGATGCGTTCGACGCCTCCAAGCGAAAAAGGATTGTTGCGACTTCAGCGTGGTGCGATTGTGTTGGTTACTGCCGCCTCGGCCTGGTTGGCCTATCGTGGCGAGGGCGCCTACGAATTGGTACAGGGATCTTATTCGATGGCGTTGGTCAGCTTGGTGGTGCCATTTTTGATTGGATTGAGATTCGAGCATATCCCGTCGCTTGCTGCGAAACTTGCAATGTTATTTGGAATCACGGTCTGGTCGCTGCACATGTTGTTGGGATGGGAGGTGTTTTTCGAACCGTGGTTAGAAGCCTACGGAATGCCGCTTCCTCACGAATTGGCCGGCACCATTTGCAGTGCGATTGGTTTCGCAATCGGCTGGATGCTGGGGACAACTGACACGGCTGCGACAGAAGAAGTCACGGATTGATCGCGGAATCGAGCCCTAATTGAACGCCAACGAGTGGTTTAACGGGTGCGTAAAACAATCCCTGATGCGAGAGTTTGGCGTACAGATGATCAATTGGCGTTTCGCAGCAAGCGTGTTTATCGAGGATGTGTCTTGCAAGGCCGTACGAGATCAGATAGCCCACCGTGCCCAGCGGCGTTTCGCAAACTCGATTAAACGGGCCGTGATTTCCAACCACGCGGAACTTGCTGTTTTGATCAATGTTGCGTTGCAAATGGATGTAGTCAAATTCACGAGGCAGGACGTCTCCGATCTCGACCAGTCCGAAGTCGGGCTCGGGCTCGAAACAAAAATCGTCTTCCAAGATGCACGCCCAGGGCAATCGATAATCAACCACGCGGCGTAGGGCACGCAGATGAGCCAAATAACAGCCAATCTCGCCAATTCGCATCTCACGCAGCGTCTTCGCTGATACCGGTAATTGATCGATTCGCCATTTGGCCGCTTCGACGCCGTCGACCACTTCGTACGGCAAATTTAGCGGTTGGATTTTGCTTAATCCTGATTGACGGCGACGCGGATCATCAGGCAACGAAATCATGAATAGATGCATTGACGATTTGACCATTCTATTGATGAACCAAAATCGCAAACTGACGTAGCGATCGGGCGTTGCCATGAACAACGGGGATCTTGCCGATGCGGCGGCTGATCACCAAGCCCTCGGGCGACACCGTGACTTCCCCCACGCTGCGATCATGGACGCAATAATTCCAGCCTTCGTCTGCGGCGTGCCAGCGATGCGGTTGTTGGTGACAATAGAGATTCAAGCCCATTTGGTCACCCCAGTCAGTGGTTCCCACAAGCTCGGGTCCCGTCCGCATTCGGTGGGCTGCGGAAAAATAACGATGCAGCGTCGCTGCGGTGCCCGCCGCAAATCCACTGTTTAAAAACGGATGACGTTTCAGCAGCTCAAAGGCGTGGCTTCGGTGCCAAGGGTCGCGGATCGATAACGACCAGGCGGGAATCACGGCGTTGTAAGGGTAGCCCTTAGGTTCGATCACCGCGTGGACCACATCGGGCCGCATCGCCACGGCGTGCCACAGCGAGTCCAGTCGTGTTTGAAAAACGACGTCCGAAACATCCCAATAAGCTACGGCAGCCTCGGCAGGCAGACGCTGCGTAATCTCGGCGAATTCGTGAAGTCGCCGGACTGGGACCATTTTGCCGTTGCTGGGGCGAGCCACGACATGGACATTGGGAAATTGCGTTAAACGCCGAATTTCAGACGGGTACAAACCGTAAGTGACTGCGATCACGGGGCCCAAATTTCCCCACGATCGCAAGGACCGCAAAAACTGATGTTCAAACCGCTGAAAGTCGCGACGATCAAACGCCGCTAACACGTACGGCGAAGTAGCAGACGGAGAGGGACTGGACGTTTGTCGCTGCACCGGAGCGGCATGATGGTTCGCTTTGCCAAGATGAGTCGCTCCTGCGATCCCACAATAGGTAATGCCGATGCCTTGTTGCCGCAAATCTTCGCAGCAACACGCGCATTCACATTGGTTTGTGGTGAAACGAAATTGAACCGTGTTGAGCACCTCGCCGCGAAACAAACAGGCGCCCATCCCAACGTGGCCGGCATCGATACTGGTTTGATTTTCAAGGTCATAATCCGCAGCGACTGCACCCAGCGTGGGTGAGCATTCAAGCCGGTGGACCAGCATCGCAATGCACTGCGGATCGAGCAGCACATCATCGTCTACGAACATCACCCAATCAGCGGTGGCACGCTGTTTGATCTGATTGCGCGCACGGGCGATGGTTTGCCACCGATTGCGATCAGTGTTATGGGGCCACCCGGTGCCGACATGCAAGCGGACATGGACATCGCGTTGACGGTGGATTGCTTCGAGCACACTGGGTCGCGGTTTGCTGTGAGGACGACACAACATCAACACATCGACGGTGGGCCGGGTAAAACCCCGGTTCGTCACGATTGCGATCCACGGGCGGAGTCAAAAAAGCTATCGTCGCATTGCGATATCGATCGAGACGAAGTGGGGTTGCCTAGATGCGGATCGTGAAGTTCCTCGAATCCAAATCCTTGCGATGAACGAGGATAGGAATCACAGGGCGTTTCATATTCTTGTCTTGTTGCCATTTGCCCCGACGCACTGGCTTGAGATTGAGCGGATAAATCGCCTTGCTTTGCATGCCCTGCTTGGTAATGGTCACGCGAGCGGTCACAGGGAAGGGGCGGGTAATACTGGGCGCTCTCGGCGGCGGTCATCCCGGTGTGCACTTCTAGCAAGGTTGGGCTGAACTCGGGCACATACAAGACGCCGTACGCTCGAGGAGAGTCATTGAGCTGCATCTGCAGCCCTGGTAACACTTCGGATTCAAGCAGCCATGTCCCATGGTTCCAGTCGAGATTTGCCGGGTTTCTTGGCAAAAACACCGCACGCACCTCTGTCGCTGAAACACTGCGCACGATCGTAACGCGTGGCGATGGACGCTCGGTGGCAACCACCCATTTGCCACCATGTTTCATTCCTCCGAAATCAGTCACAGGCAGTTGCTTGATCGCCTGCAATGACAACTCCGCGACGCGTGGCAAGGTTGCTGGGAACGTGATGGTGCCAGCTAACAGCAATTGTCTATAGCGTTCTCGATCCATAACTTGGCTCGTCATCAAAAAGGGAGGATAATCATGGTGTCTTTTTGTGCCCCGCTCGTGGGGCTATTGTATTCCCTGATTTAACAATGTGTCTTGCTTTGTACCAAATCACTGACAAATTCGACATTTTTTCGCAAACCAAGCTTAGTGGTCTTCGCTTGGTATCGTGCGAGCGATTCGGAATGAAAGGTAGACGCGGTTGAGATAGGCAGCGTGCCAATTCCGCTGCGCCGCGCGTGCATCAAGCGGTTGGTACAGTATCGCTCCGCCGCGAGACGCCATCCGAGTTTCCTTGTCGATCGTCGTCAGTGATGTCGCGGGATCTGACGCGGGTGAATTCGAAAACGCCGGGTAGGGTTCATGCGCAGCATGACACCACTCCATCGCATTGCCAAGCATATCGAACAGCCCGTAATCGTTGGGTAGCAAACTAGCGACCGGATGCATTACGAAACCCGAGTTTTCAGCGGTCCATGCATGCCATCGTAATCGCCCGGGATCGAAACCAAACCAACGCCCACGGTTTGATCCACCGCGACAGGCAAATTCCCACTCGATTTCCGTGGGTAACCGGTAGCCAATCCGCTTGTGAAAGTCGTGGGCAAGATTCATCCCTGGTTCAATCTTTTCGATCGGCGGGTAACACATCTGCGATTCAGGGATCCCTTCTTGTTCGCTGAGCCAACGGCAGTACTTGGCCGCATCGAACCAGCTGACTCCGATCACAGGACAATCCTGGCTCGGGGTGTAGTGAGGTGCAAAAGCATGTTCCAGACGAAATTGGCGAAATTGGGCCGTGGTCACTTCGCGGGTTGCGATGGCGTAAGTGCGGTCGAGTTGAAAGGGAGCCAGAGGTTCTTTGGATCCATCGCGTCCTGGTTCTGTCGCGAGCGATCCGGCCCAGATGAGATCATTGGGTTGGATCACGACCATACGATCCCCTGCCGAAGAGCGGAATTCGCCTGCCGATTCGAACAGCGGCAGTGGTTCCAGCTTGACTCGCCACGCGGTTGAAATCGACTGGATTGATGAACGCAGTCCCGGGTCCGAGTTTTCCGCATACCAATGCGAAAGTCGAGACTTCACGTGATCACGACGTGATTCAGAAATGGAATCGGTGGGATAGAGAGCCAACGCCATCGCACAACTGCGTCGCAACATGACCTCTTGATCGATGTTATCGAGTTGGTCGATTAGCCAATCCGCAGACAATTCGAACGCTGCAAACGATTCGATCACTGCCCCACGAGTGGCTTCGGAAAAATCGGCCTGCATCGCGGCAGCCATGCGTTGTCGATCGCCCAATTTAAACATCGCAGCCAACAGGTTTTGCAACCGATTACACTTGTCGACTTTGTCCGAAAACGAAGTGAGTGGACGCCACCAAACCGATCCAAATAACGGCGTTGATTCGTCGGCCGTCGAGGCAATCGCTAGCGACACAGGATAGTAGCCTTTGGCCATCGCCGCACGCGTTTGACGTAAATGT
>CAXBHV010000495.1:0-5735 GCA_963974855.1 uncultured Rhodopirellula sp.
AATTTCATGCTTATTCTGCTCCGCAAAAAGGGTGGAATTACGGTACGCAACAAAGAGTCCCGATCGCCGCGTCAGCTACTTCTGAGAGTTAGGTTGGGGAGACGATTGCGGTATCATCCGCAGCAATTGCTCGACTTGACGCAAGGTTTCTTGCGTTTCGGGGTCGGAGAGGCTCTTCAAGATCTCGCTCGTCGAATGAAGTGATGCCGGCAGCGATGCGACCGCCTTGAGCAAATCGTTACCGGCCGGCGCCGCCTCATGGAGACTTTGGGTAATGCCGATTCGCAGTTTTTCGGCGGTGGCTCGGTCAATTTTGATGGTGGTGCTCCCTTCGCCACGCACGAAGCGGTCGTTACCGAGATTCAACTCATAAGAGCCACTCAGATGCAGGTGGATGGGTGTGTTGTCCCCATTTTCGACTTTCCTGGCGAGTCGATCTTGCCCCTTTCGTGACAACCGTTTGCGTCGTCGTTCGGTTGCCCCCCCGTGCTCGAAAGCACTGCGGGCAATCCGGCGAGCTTTACGATCTTTTCGAACGCTCCCATTATCCGAAATTGTCACTGTCGGTTCAAACTCTGACGTGATCTGTGGCTGCTTAGCAGAGCCCGTTCTAAGGCCCATCGTCAAAACCGCTGCCAGGATTAACCACATCCCATGCGTGGCACGACTGCCTAAAGGATTTGAGTATCCAAGTCGATCAATGCGTTTAGAAGGGATCATGGTATGGCGATTGGTGTTGGATGTTTTTAAAGTTACGGCAACGGATTGTATCCGATCCGGTGGCGTTGCATCGGCACTGAAACGCGGGGGATTCCAAACAACAGTCCCGCTCGGCGACCGGTCGATCGAGGAACCCGGTCGATGTGAATGAAGCGAACCGAATGATGGGTGTGGCATCGACGGATGCGTCAGAGTGGATGGCTACCAGGGTTGATCCTCCCCCAATTCCGCCGCGTCAGTCACTTTAGGGGGTTCTTTTTGCGTAGTTCGCGTCAGGAGATATGGACAGCGAAGTGACGTGGTCTGTCGTCATTTATGTCACTGGTGAAATCGCAACCGCCGAAAATGTAAGGCAGGGAAAGCCTACTTGCAATATTTCACGGATTGAAATGTCTAGAACCCCATCGTTTGTGTTCGCCTTCGTTTGCCTGGTTGCTACAACATTGAGTCATCGTGCCCATGCTCAGTGGTATGCGGATGTCGATAGCGGAGCGATGTTTATTAATGCACCTGACTTCCGGTTCTTTGCCAGACGAGGTGAAACATCTCCCTATGAGCGAATTGAAAGTATCACCACCGACGATGGTGAAGACTTCGCTGCATTTGTGGGGGGCAAGGCGGGCTGGATCTTTGATGGATCGCTGCTAGGCACCGGGAATATGCGGCTCGAATTCTCGGGCTTTTATGCTGGGTTCGATGATGACACCGCTGTCACCTTTTCCGACCCCGGCCCCGGTGTACGTTATGGGTTCGTCGCACTCGATAACACGTCGGGGTTTGGAACGGCTGATCCCGCATCAGACTACAGCGTCATGCACACCATCACGTCGCGTGAAATCGACTTCGGTGGCTACGACCTGCTGCTGCATCAAGATTTTCGTTTGGATGAAAACCGTATGTGGACTCTGTACGGAGGACCTTCGCTGCAACATCTGTATCAAGGTTTTATGACCACGATTTCTTACCCTAATTCCGCCAGCCACTCGGGGGCGATACTCAATGAATCGTTGGACACGGACTATGTCGGCGGAAAAGTAGGGATTAGCGGACGGCGGAAACTCAATTCGCGGTGGAGTCTGTTCCTGGATAGCAACACGGGAATCTATCATGCCCGAACTCGCTATGACGGTCGATTTGTTCATGCCAGTTCAACTCCCCCTCACGACGATCGCATAGGGCTGACGCGGCACGATAACGCTGTTTCGACGCAAGCAAGGATTGAACTGACTCGTCAAATGAACGATTCCGTCTTCCTCAGTTTGACGTCCAATGTCCAGCACATGGACTACGCCGGGCAGATGGATTACGGAACTCGCGTTGATACGGTCCCCGACGGATCAACACTGTCCATCGACAGCGATGAATTGTTCAGTGCCACGGTTGGATTGCGGCTGACGATCTTCCGCTAGCCGCGACGACGATTCTTCATCAGATAAATGGGCCAAGCCTCATCCACAGACGATGGTCCGTGGGGTTGGTTGTGCCATGATAAAATCAAAAGTCTCGTTTTCGTGGTGACCTCACTGGCGTCAGGGTTTTCTTACTTTGTCTAATAACTTGGTATCAACCAACCACTCACACATCCGCTGCGGCCAATCGCCGGCGGCGGTGGTCGAGTCGGGGCGGAATCCGAAGCCGTGGCCGGCGTTACTGTAGACATGCATTTCACAGGGCACATCGGCTGCCTTGTATTGCAAGTACACCTTGGCCATGCCGATCGAGATGTCATCGCGATCGTGAAATCCAATCGCGATGAAAGCGGGCGGCATACCGGGGTTGACCGTGAACGTGCTTGATTTTCCGGGGTAGATCAGCCCTTGGAAATCGGGGCGACTGCTGACTCGTTCGACCGGGTCGTCACTTTGCGGATTGCCGTCTTCGGGGTTCATCGCCGAATACGCCGCCAATTCGCCTCCGGCCGAAAAGCCGACGATGCCAATGCGATCGGGATTGATCTTCCACGCTTCAGCGTTGGCCCGCACTGTGCGAATGGCCCGGCGTGTGTCATCCATCGCATGCCCTTCTAAGGTGTAAGGCGAATCAGGTTCGCGGCAGAGTCGATATCGCAGCACAAACGCCGCGATGCCATGCTCGGCGAACCACTTTGCGAGTGCATCGCCCTCGTGCCCCAAACACAGTTTTTGGTGGCCACCGCCGGGAGCGATCAAAATGGCGGTGCCGGTGGCCTGACCTGCGGCGGGCAAGTAGGGCGTGATCGAAGGGTGGTGCACATTGCTGACGTTACTCCCCTCCAGCTTTTCCGGTTCATGCATCCGCTCGACCGATCCAGGAGCACCGTCGGCCCAAAGCGGAATTTTGGCGGGCGAATCATCCGCCAAGAGTGGAACTGTATAGAGAACCGAAAGGCACAGGACCAAGCAAATCATTCGATAACGTGTCATATCGCGAAGTAATCTCCAGGTGGTTTGAATTTCCTCGTCATTGTAACCAATTCCAGTAGGCCATATCGCAGTAGGCCATATTGCGGCAGCAACGAATTCACCTTGCAAAACCCCTGCCGATTCCGACGTTCGGTTTCTGATACCTACCAAAGCGGCGAATTCTTTGGACTATACTTGGCGTTTCAAAATTCCTTTATGTTGCTGAGTTCCGTTTTGAGGACGTCCAATTTGATTTCCTGTTTTCGCAGGCCGCTGCAGGTCGTTGCTTTTTCGGTGCTGTGTTTGCTGTGCTGTGGCACCGGTAACGCTGCGGTCAACGTGCGAGACTTTGGGGCCAAAGGGAATGCGGTGGCGGACGACACCGCAGCGATTCGGGCCGCCTTTGCTGCTTCGCCGCACGTTCATTTTCCCGCAGGCGTTTATGTGATCAGCGATGGAATCGATCTTCCTCGCAGCGCTCGATTGACCGGTGACGGTTCGCCAGCACTCGGCACGTTTCCGCTGCGTGATGACAAAGAATATTTTTCCGACGGAAAACGACATCTGCTGCCTGGCACGACGCTGTTGTTTCGCGGCACTGCCAACCGATCGATCCAAACCCTCCGTCGTGATCGCTTCAAAATGCTGCGTTATGCACTGAAAACGCAGCCACAGTCGAGCTTTTCAATCCAGCAGTTGGCGATTGCACTGGATATGACCGTGATCGATTCGATGGGCCGACGAACCACTCCCGCCACCGATCAACGTTCGGATTGTGATGTTGGACTGCTGATCGATGATTCCTACGCAGGCACGGTTCGTGATGTGCAAGTCTTTGGACACTGGGCCAAGGCCGGGATGAGTATCGTCTCGCGAGGGCTGGGCGATAATCCGGACTACAACGCGTTTTGGAATTCGTCGTTTATGGGGGATATCGGCGTGGCTTTGCTCGGTTCGGACCACGAAGATGGGCCGGGTTTATCGGGAACCCAGTTCCATGGGTGCCGACTATTCGCAAACGATCATCACGATCGAGCCTCGCAGCACTTTGGTACTGCGGCGCTGTATATCGATGGTCGAACCGCCGGGAAGCGAGCGGATCTGAATGGACATTCGTTCTTTGGCGGCTGCATTCGCACCTACAATAACGATGCCGTTGTTCTGGACCACGCTTCGAATCTGTCGTTTCACGGCGTCGTGTTTGAATTGCCGACGTGGATGGAACGTTTTGATTCACCGAGGCACCAATCGGGCCGCATCGTGGGGACCGCAAATACACGCGATGTGTACTTGTTTGGTTGCCGGATGCACGACATCGGTTTGGACGTGCTCGCTGGTGGGATGCTTGATGGCGCCGTGATTGCGATACCGGATCGGTTTGGAGCCGCTTCGTTGAATCGATCCGGTCATACCGTGCGGTTGTTTACCACGCCCAAAAAGGGAGCTGTGATTCAGTTGACCGACGAAGGAGACACGACCAACAGTGGCCGCATCCTGAGCGAAACGGGAAAGCATCCGTAACTGAGCGGTGCGAGCCTAGTCGTTGAAACGAACAATTTGCTTCGTCTGTATAGGATCCCTTGACTACCTGTTTAGAGCATGAAAAACCGAAGGCACCGAAGCAAATGTTAGGTTTGCGAGCAGTGCCTTCGGAGTTTTAAATCACATACCGCGGGTAGCGACTCTGATGACTATTTCATCGACTGCTCGGTTTCTTCCATCAGTTTCTTCTCGTTGGCCTTGTATTCCTCGATGGCCGAGGGCGACAAGCCTTCCGTTACAGAGGTGGGTTTGGGATCACTGCAACCGGACAGCAATGGAAGAAAGCTGAAAAGAAACAAATTCATTAAAAGGAAGCGTTTCAACGGAACACCTTTGGGTTGATGGGAATGAGGAAGGCGTCGGTCGCTGATTATGCCGACGCCGTCTTCGATGTGACATGTAATATAAAAAGACTTCGAGCACTAAAATTCGCCGATAACCTCCTTGCTCCCACGCGTTCCCAGTGCACCCCACAGCCCATAGGGACTTTGGGAACCAGGAGCCTGAGTTCCTGTGCCCGACGCCCACACCATGCCGGCACTCGAGTTGCCCGCTTCGATCGAGTCGGTGATAAATTTCACCGCGCCGTCACCCATCAGCACATGTCCGCCGCCTTGGTGATAGCTTGATACTGATCCAACGAGGTTCAAGTCGTCGCCATTGGTACGCGAGCAAATCTCGCTATTAGGTGGCAAAATCGTGGTCATACCAGAGAAAATGGTCTTGGCGTCGGCCCAGCGATAACCGCGAGCACGCGTTGGCCGGCTATCGGTGGTCCAAAAACGAGGACGAGCAGGATCGATCACACCCTGGCAAGCTTTCGGGTTATCACGAATCACGGTCATCGTTGCGTTATTGTTACCTGAGGTGAAGTTGGGCAGAACAGTCCGATTGTCTTTGTCCCCAAGCGAGGTTGCGATCTCGCCCATCGCGATCGTGTTTGCCAGTCCATCCAAGCAATCACGGAACTTCGTTACGTCAAACGGCTTAAAAAAGCCACGGTGAGCTGATTGAGCTGTTTGTGCACGTGTCCGTGTCATTCCGATCGTTCGTGTGTTGGGCCAAGGGCCGTATGCCGTTTCGTCGCACGAG
>CAXBHV010000496.1:0-5718 GCA_963974855.1 uncultured Rhodopirellula sp.
AAGCCGTAATCTACGCGGCGTTCGCGATTCGCCGCGACGTGGTGCTTTCATTCAGTTTGGTGGGTGTTGGATGGCACCAATCCGCAATGTCGGCCAAGCGAACGGCCGCGGCTGCGCTGACCACGCTCGTGACGCTCGTTGTCATTGGAGCTGTGCTGATTGCGTTGGCAAAGCCGACTGGCGGTGGCGCCGCGGCAGACGCCGAGATCGGATTTTTTGCAATTCCAGGATTTGGAACAACACCGTCGGATTCGATGCTGAACTTTTCCGGCTGGCTTTTCTGGCTCCAATCGGTGGGGCAGCTGTACCCTTTGCGGATGACTTTGGGGAGACATTTGATTGCATCATTGATCGTGCTGGTGGGACCCAAACTAACTCAATCGGCCGCAGCCATCTTGTTGCACCGCATGCTGCTTGGCGTCAGCATCCTGATGATCGGGGTCGCGATTGCAACGCTGCGTTTCGATAATCCCTTGATCCTGCCACGCTGGCCCTTTTTTATGTTGCTAGCATTTGCATTGGCACGTTCGGCGAGCGTGGGCAGATCCAGACAATTAATCGATTCGCTTTCGGAGACCGATGAGGCAGGAATTGATGACGAGGACCTGGAGCCAACGTCTGGATTGAGCGATAGCATTCGAGGATGGTTTGCCCGTCGACGCGTAAAACGAGCATTTCAACGCGAGCATAGTGAAGCGGTGGACGCCGCTAAGCTCGATTCGATCCTTGAACGGCTGCATGAGCAGGGTCCTGATTCACTCAGCCACGAAGATCGCGTGATTTTGAAGCGAGTCAGCGAATCACTCAAGAAACACCGCAATTCTTAGAACCATCGCTCCCTGGCGGCGAACGGGGTTTTGCTGAACCACGTTTTCTAGGTAAGCTGTGAAAAACGAAAATACAACGCGTTAAATCGCAATTGATAGTACAACGGGATAGGATGCTCTTATGATTGTCGCAGCTTCGACTGAATGTTGGCCCGAGATGGAATTGCGTGAAGCAATCGAAGTGCTTCAAGATTTGGAGTTCACTGCGGTCGAAATCTCGCTTCACGAATCGGGGAAAATCAAACCCAGCGACTTGGTGACCGATGTCGACCGGGCGGCTCAGATTTTGCGAAGTTCACATCGCATGGACATTTCGGGATACAGTGTCCAGCTCGCATCGACTGGTGATCAGCACTACGCTGACTTCAAAGAGATTTGCCGGATCGCCAAAGCGACCAAGGTCGTCAACATCACGGTTCCTTCGGCCGAACTCGGAACGCCGTTCAACGAAGAAGTCGAACATCTGCAGAAGCTCGTCAAGGTTGCTGAAACCGAAGGCGTCCGGGTGGCCGTCCGCTGCCAATTGGGTTGCCTGAGCGAAGACCCCGATACACTGATGGTGTTGTGTAACAACGTCGACGGACTTGGCGTGACATTTGATCCCAGCGTTTATATCGCGGGCAAAGCGAACACCAAAAACTTGGACAAGATTCTAAAGTTCGTCTGCAATGTGCATCTTCGCGACACTCGCCCTGATGCATTCCAAGTCAGCGTTGGCCAAGGCGAAGTCGATTATGGCAAGCTGGTGACACAGCTCGAGCGCGAGAAGTACGACCGAGCCCTGACCGTGCACATGTCACCAATCGAAGGGCTCGATCATCGCGTCGAACTAAGAAAGCTCCGCCGCTTGCTAGAAACTTTGGTTTAGTCGCAGATTATTCCGTAGCGAAAGTCGTCAAGACTTTCGCTACCCCACAATCCTCGCTGATTCGCTCGTCCACGATTTGCGGACAAATCAACTATCTCGACGATTGCTCGAAAGGGTACCAGGATTTGATCCGGTACGCGGCGTCACCGGTGGGGAATTGCTTTACCGCGTCTTGTTCAGAGGAAACTTGCGGCCGGTCAAAGCCTGTTTCGCGAACTCACCCCAGTAGGGAGTCGGAGTGTAGCTCCAATCCGAAATCATCACCGGTGAGGCTTTTGGGTGCAGACACCAGCCGGTCCAGTTGAGGCGATGTTTTTGGATGAAGCCCAGCATGTCGGGCACCCACGTGTAAGGATCTTCCTGGTCGGCCGCCGGAATGAAATCCATCTTCTTGGTATCGGCTCCGACTTCGCCTAGGAAAATAGGATGCAGCGCCGCAGTCGCCAGCATCTTTTCTTCCCAGCCGGTGTGCCAGTTGTACGTGTGCCACGAGTACATGATGCCATTGCCCGCTTTATCTTCAAGAGCGAACCCTTGAGTAATGCCCGACAGGTCGTTACACCAAAAAACACCTCCGGCGATGATGATGTTTTTGGCTCCGGTCCAGCGTACCGCGTCGACGAGTCCCTGCATGCCGACCGATTGGAATCCTTGATTCTTCGTTTTCTCTTCGTCGCTCAGGAATGCGGACTCATCGGGGCCCGCCTTTTCGCCAATCCAACCGCCGTTTCTCCATTGTTCCCAGGTGACGCCGTGAGGTTCGTTGAAGACATCAAATAGCACCGCGGGATGGTCGCGGTAGAGCCCTGCAAAGTCCTTCCAGAAGTCGGCATGTTCCTGCTTCGGAGCACGGAAGCGATGCAGGTCAATCACAACGTAGGCTCCCCGATTTGCTGCCAGAGTGATGATCTGGTCAATGATCTCCCGGTACTCTTTCCCGCCGTCTTTCTGATACGCACTTTTGCCATACCAGAACGCTTCGTTCATGGGGACGCGAACACAGTTGGCTTTCCATTGTTCGATGGCGACCACGACCGATTTGATGACTTGTCGGTCGTGGGGCAGTGTCTCTAAGCCGCCCGCGTTGACTCCCTGCAACCAGACTTCGCGGCCGCGGGTGTCATGCAGTCGGTTTCCGACAACCCGCAATTCGAGCGGCCACTTCGATCGGTTGGGTTGTTCCGGTGGAACATAGCGAGCCTTCACTTCCGCTTCCCGCTGTTTGGCTGCGGCAAGTAACGCATCGGATCCGACGGGCCTCAGTACAAAATCATCCAGATCCAATGTGCCCGTTTGAACCTGAAACAAACTTGGCATCAATACCAGCGTCAACGCACCCTCGGGCACCAGGAACTGAGTGCTACGATCGATCCATCCGTCGGTGTCTTTTTGCGAGTAGGGCGGTGAGGGAGTTTGTTTTTGTTTCTTTCCATCAACCCCTAAGAACTCCATCATGATCCGTGCGTCGAACCAAGGCGAAGTGCCTTTCTGCAGCCCTGTAACACGCTGACGCCACGTTAATTCCAGTGCTTCGGTTGCAGCAGGGATATCAATGGTGCGATACGCCATGATCATCGAGCCTGGTGTAGAAGATTTCAGACGCAAGAAGTGGTTTCCGTTTTCCCGTTCCCAGCTTCCGCCCTCTTTCAATCGCCCCCAGTCGTCCGGCCAGCCATCGGATTTAGCGTCGGTTTCAAAGTCGCCATTGGTAATCAGTGACCCCCGTGTGGATAGCACTGTTGCCGCTTTGGCCCTGCGTTTCTGTGCATCGGCCTCCATCTTTACCTGCTGCTCCGCTGCAGCCGCCTCGGCGGCCTGCCGGAGGGGAGTGGCATCGACGCCACGCAGTAGAACGTCATCGAAATCGAATGTGCCGGTATTGACCTGGAACAAACAGGGCATGAATTTCAGTGTCTTCGCTCCCTCGGGCACGACAAATGTCGACGTCTTTTCGACCCAGCCTTGAGTGTCTTGACGTGACGCCGGAGCCCGCGGTGTCGGTGTGACCTTCTCACGTGACGCGTTCAGAAATTCGAGCATAATGCGGGCGTCGAACCACGACTGCTTGCCGACTTTGAGTCCGTGGATTCGCTGCTTCCACGAAAGTTCAATCGCTTCCACTCCCGCTGGAATGGGAATCTCCTGATACAGCATCACCATCGTCCCCGGCGATGGACTGGTCAGCCGCACAAAGTGGTTGCCGTCTTTTTCGAGCCACTTTCCGCCTGTGTTGACTTTGGCCCAGCCGTCGGGCCATTGATCGCCATCGCGATCCACTTCGAACTGACCATTGGGGATCAGTGCCTCCTCTGGTAAGGATTGAGCCCGCGAATCCGCTGTCAATAGACTTACAAGTAGTAAAGATAGCAACGTCGCAAATGATCGGTGGATTTGCATCATGGCTTCAAATTGTTTTGGTCGCGTTGCGTCGGTAAGATTTGAGAATCACTTTAACTGAAGCATCCTAATTTACCAGCAATCATGCGTCGCTTGGACAATCGCCAGTAGCAAAAGTCGCCAAGACTTTCGTTTTATGGCGTAGGCCCCCCGAAACTCTTGACGACTTCTGCTTCTACCAGAAAATGCTTCACAGCTCTGGGCGTCATCGTTGACCGCCTTCACACCCTGACCAACAATTTCTCTCCCTTTACTGAATGCATCCATGTGCGTGACAAAATCAGTGCCGCTCTCGTTCAGGCATCATAATTCTTACCCTGCCCCTGGCAATGTTGCGGTCGAGATTAGAGTTGGCACTAAGCGTTCGGGCACTGGCGAATGTCGTCGCGGCACAGCACGGCACCCGAGCCGGCCTTGGTGGTTTCTGTGTGTGATGATTGTCGGTTGCACCATGTGGAATGTTGCCTCTGCAGCAGAGCGTCCGAACGTGGTGATGATTCTCGCGGACGATCAATCGTATCGGGATTTCGGCTTCATGGGCAATGCGATCGTGCACACGCCGCATTTGGATCAACTGGCTGCGAGTTCAGCTTGTTACGTCAATGGTTATGTCCCGATGAGTGTCTGTCGGCCATCGTTGGCGACTCTGCTGACCGGCCTTTATCCCCATCAACATGGCATTCACTTTAATCACCCGCCGCCTGGCCTGCGTGCAATGCGTGCGATGTCTGCGGCGGAGTACCACGCGACGCGGGCAACGAGCGACTATTTGATCCAGCAAGTGCCGACGCTGCCTCGAATTCTCGCTCAGCACGGTTACGCATGTTTGCAAACGGGCAAGCATTGGGAGGGCGATTACCAGACCGCCGGGTTTACTGATGGCATGACGCTTGGACGCCCCGCCGATCGACTCGGTCCAATTACGGGCACTCGCGAACAATCCGGCGGCGAGTGGGTCGCTCACGGCAATGGCGACGCCGGCTTGATCATTGGTCGTGAAACGATGCAACCGATTTATGACTTCGTCGATCAGCATGCCGGAAAGCAACCCTTTTTCGTGTGGTATGCACCGTTCCTGCCTCACTCTCCCTACGACGCGCCGGACCGATTCGGGCGTTTGTACGATGGCATGGACGTGCCCGAGCATCTTTTGCCCTACTACGCCGAGATTGCGAGATTCGACGAGACTGTCGGAGCGCTGCTGGACCATCTGCGAAGGAAGGATTTGCTGAGCAATACGCTCGTGGTATTTGCTTCGGACAATGGTCTCCGGCCTCACCGGCAGCGGCATGAACAGCAAGATGCTCGGTCCAAGCTTTCGCAGTACGAGGACGGTCTGCGGACACCCATTCTGATTCGCTGGGACGGCCATGTTCCGCCGTCTGAGTATCGATCGCTTGTTCGCACCGTCGACCTCGTGCCAACGGTGCTGTCGGCTGTTGGTCTGTCCGCCGAGGTGACACCACGCATGCATGGCCTGGATTTGATGCCGACCGCAATCTCCGGTGAGTCGCCGCCGGATCGTCCCGCATTTGGCGCTATTTACCCCAATGATGCGGTCGTGCTGGGGCAGCCCTCGCGGCATGTCCGCGGACGCTGGGTGCGGGAGGGCGATTTTAAGTTGGT
>CAXBHV010000497.1:0-5718 GCA_963974855.1 uncultured Rhodopirellula sp.
TTGTTCCTTGTTGGCCTAGCGGGGTGTTCGAACTCGCGTCAAGACTCGGGAACTGCCGGCGCCGCCGCTAGTCAAGACGTCCCAATCCCGATCAATGTTGCGGCGACGGTCGGCATGGTCGCGGACGTGGTTCGCCAATTCGGTGGCGATCGAGTCACGGGAACCCAGGTTTGCGGTTCGGGTGTCGATCCTCACCTCTACATAGCCACCCGTGACGATGTACAAACGATGATCATCGCGGACATGATCTATTACTCCGGCCCATGAGCAACCAGCGAAAAACTCGCATCGAAGACTACTTATTGGCCGTCGAACTGCTGTGCCGAGATACGGATCGTGCAACAACTGGAAAAGTGGCTGCGATGATTGGTGTGGCCAACGGAACGGCTAGCAGCTTTCTGCGGACCCTCGCCGAAAGCGGTCTGGTCGATCTACAACCCTACGCGGGTTCGACCTTGACCGAAGCGGGACGTCGTCGATTGCTGGTGGTGATGAGAAGACGACAAGTGTTGGAGTTGTTTCTCGTACAGACTCTGCACTTATCCATCGAATCCGCCAGCGAGGAGGCATGGCAGTTGGAACCCGCCGCATCCAATCACTTGATCGACTGTATTGACTCGCAACTAGGCAATCCCATAGTGGCAAGGTGGTCTCCAATGTGAACCAAATCAGCTCGACACACTGATTACTTCCTAATGTTAGCTTTGGCTAAATTGGATGTTGCCGGTTGTAGTGATGCCAAAACGACACAAATACGCCAAAATTTGACTATTTTGACGGTCTTGGTAGAACGAAACCGCCAATCGGATCGAATCTACCAGTGGCGCACGGCGGTCTCCGCCGTGTAATGTACTTGGGCGGTCTCAGGAAAATTAAGCTGATCGCAGGGTGAGTACCACGGTGCCACACTTTTCAAAGGAATGATGGAATGAGACTCACTAGAAACTTCAAGCAACGGATGTTCGCGTGGGTGCTGATGGCAAGCTGTGCCGGTGGCGGTGCGTCTGCACAAAATTCCTACGGACAAGATTGGGCTGAGTCGATCGCGCCGGCAGCTTACACCTCCTATGACGAATCTTCCTGCGATTCGTTCGCCGATCAGTGCCGAGCCAATCGAGCTTGTCAGCGCGGCACCGTAGGATCGCTGTTTCGCTGGAGTGCTGATCCGTCGGCGGGCGAGCTAGCTCAACCGGACGAACCGCTCGTTAGCGACCGCCCCGACTTCACCGAAGCCAGCAGCGTTGTCGGACTTGGCATCCTGCAATTAGAAACGGGCTACACTTACACAGTCGACGACAACGGCACCGATCGGGCTGTCGGGCACTCGTATCCCGAAACGCTGTTCCGATATGGTGTGTTGGCGAATTGGCTCGAGTTTCGTTTGGCATGGAATTACGGCAACGAAGATGCAAACGGTGTCAGTACATCGGGAGCGGACGACTTGTATCTCGGATTCAAGATCGGGTTAACCCCGCAAGAAGGCTTGCGTCCGGAGATGGCGATAATCCCTCAGATGACTGTCCCCACCGGCGGCGCCGGCAGGACCGACGGCGAAGCCTTACCAGGACTCAATTGGTTGTACGGTTGGGGTATCAACGATTTCTTCTCAACAGCCGGAAGCACGCAGTTCAATCGTTCGATCGACGGCGGAACCTCGAACGCTTACACGCAGTGGGCACAGTCGTGGACGGTTGGTTATTCACTTGCCGAACGCCTGGGCGGTTACACCGAATACTACGGCTTTTACCCCAGCGGTGCGGACACCGATCGGGTCAAGCATTATTTCAACGGCGGCTTAGCCTATTCCATCTCCGCCGATATCCAGTGGGACATTCGCGGTGGCAAAGGACTCAACGACGCTGCCGACGACTACTTCGTCGGTTCAGGGCTGGTAATTCGATTTCGCTAGTTGGAAATTTTGGATCGGACGAACCAAGGGAAAAGGGGCGTTTTGAACATCGAGCCACCAAGGCGAAAGACTCACGAGTTTGTCGTTTAAGAAATCACGAATCTCGTCACAGACCGTCGGTATTGATCGAGGGCTTCTTTCGCGCTGGTCGCTTTCTTGGCTACTTAGGGGTATCGTCGAAGCCGATGTAAACCAACTTTACATTCATCAGAAACACGCGGCACTTCTCGTCCGCGTGGCCGCAAACGGTGATGAGCAGATCGCACGCAAGATTTGCGACTTCCAATTAATAGAAATTGCCGAACAAAGCGTCGCAAGTCCAAGTCGCTCGGCCCATCTTTACTGCCGATCAACTGAGCCTAGTTGATCGAAGGCGCATATCTCCGGGGCAGCCGTTGCGAGAGACTTCGGTTCATCAAGCTGGAATCAAAAGTCAGTTCGCTTTGATTCCTACCAATGCGACGACGTACGCATCTGCAAGACGAACGTCCCGATTTCACAACGAGCTGCCAGTGCCAGCCATTTATATGACCGAAAATCAGTTCCGAGTCGCCATCTGATTTCAATTCGATCACACGGTGTATTCAATTGGATGTCGGCGGTCCTTGCCTCAAAACATTCAAAAAGGCTTAAAAACGGGGAAAACTGCTGTTAATAGCGATTGGCACGGCGAATGCGATGTTTCACATGAAGTTTCCCGCCAACTGTCCCTTCCAGACAGACCCCGCAACACAACACAAAGGATTCAGTCATGTTGAACAAGAAAATTTACCTCCCTGTCATCGCACTTGCCGTCGCCTTCACATTCGCCCTTGGTAGCGAAGCCCAAGCACAGCATGGTCATGGATGGGGACATGGTCACAGCAGCTTTCACAGTGGCCACGTCTATCAGCCAGTGACACCTTCGCATTGGGGTCACGGACATCAAACGCACTACCCCAACTTCGGATGGCAACAGCCGACTTACCACGACACCACACACCTCGATTACCACGCTCCGACAATTCGTCGGCACGGAAATCACTTCCACGTTCAGCCGGGGCACTACGACGTGCATCGCAGCGGCCACTGGCATCACTAGAGTGCGACAGAGTGTTCAAATCCCGTAGCTAGCCGTCTCAGCCGACCCTTGGTTGGCTGGGACGGTTTTCGTGGTGAGTAGGCTTTGTCACAGGCATATTCGTCGCAAGCCCGACCTATGACACCCGGTATTTGCTCGGTTCAAAAGAACTCAACATCCAACAAGCCAAAATACCTTAGACTATTAGTTGACCTCTTTCCCATGGTTCCCGAGTTTCGACGACATCGCGAGCAATTCAAACCGTTTTCTGGAGCTATCATATGAAAACTCAGCTACTATTTGCCGCATGTCTTTGCGCATTGACGACGACGGCCTCGGCACAGTTCAGAATCCAAATCGGCTCTGGAAACGATCATCATGGTCATAGCGGAATCGTTCAGCCGCACATTGACCATCACGATCATGTGATCCGCGATTCTCATGGGCACATCCGTGGAATTCAGCATCACGATGTCATTCACGGTGGTTTGCATGACATCATCCCATCAAATGGCGGCGCACACATCGATCACCATGACCACATCCTCCGCGATTCCCATGGGCATATCATCGGCCGAGAACATCATGATGTCGTTCACGACAATTGGTCGCACATCGTTCCCAACACCATACGTGGTTATTCGACGGGCCAGTACTACGTGCAAGGCGATAACTATTACTACGCACCACCTGCGGGCCAACATGTGGCAGCACGCCCTGCGATCGTTCCTTTCGGTGGATTCACCCAGTACAGCGATCTTTCTGGGCGGTTAGAAACTCTGGTGAATGAGATATTGCTCGACATGCACCACAACTATTCCCACAATCCCGGATTCGCAGAAACTTACCGCGAAGGCTACGAACTTCTGGGAGTAGCAAAGTTCATTCATGCCGCCGAGCACAACAATGACCGCGAAGCGATGCGTTCCAAGCTTCTCGGTACGGATCGGCTGTTTCATCACATCCAAGATGATGTTCGAGGTTGGACGAGAATTCATCACCGCCAGATCGGCACACTCGGTCTGATCTCTAAAATTGAAATCGCCGAATCCACTTTGCATCACTTGATGAACGACGTTGGAGTCTCCGAATCAGGTCAGGCTCCGCAGCCAACTTCGCCAGCGGGCAGAGGAGTTGAGCAGGCTCCGCCGCCACCAGGCGTGCAACAAGGATACTCACCACAGCAGGACGCACCGCAAGGCTATGTCCCACAACAAGGTGCCCCTCAAAGTTATGCCCCCCAGAGTGCTCCTGCCCAAAATTACCCGCCTCAGCGTAGCACGCCAAATGCGGCTCCACTGGGCAATTCACCACCACCGCCGACTATTCAATAGAACGACTTGCGAACGAACGTCACGCGAACGGCCATCGACTCGGCGAACGCGTGCGTCATGAGGCATCAGGTAAAAACTATAGTCCATTCGAGAAGAGCGAATCCTGGCGCCGTTTACTTGTGCAACACCTAGTGGGTCGCAAGAAAGTCACTGCCGTCAAGTCCAGAACCGAAGTCTCCATCGAGCTCATCTCTTTCAGTGACATCGTTTTCGGACGTCGAAGATTCGCAGTCATTCAGGGACATGACGTATTGGGTTCCGATGGCAGTAGGCATCAAGGGAATTCGACAGCGAAAGGAGCGATAACTCATTTGGGTATCGAACCTCGCAAAGAGTGATGCGTTTGGATTGGTGGTCACCCGTATCGCAGCAGGCTGAATACATCTTGCGCAAGGTCGATGCCAGGCGTTAGCGCAGGAGCCTTAGTCCGTTAGCAATGACCAGCAGCGACGCTCCCATGTCCGCTGCGATCGCGGCCCACAAAGATGCGAACCCAACGAATGTGAGAATCACGAACAACATTTTAATCGCAAGTGAAAACGCGATGTTCTGGCGGATGATTCGGAGTGTTCGACGCGAATGGTGAATCAGCCATGGCAGCTTCGAGAGATCGTCGGACATTAAAGCGATGTCAGCGGTCTCGATAGCTGCGTCGCTTCCGGCGGCCCCCATCGCGAAGCCAAGTGATGCACGAGCGAGCGCCGGCGCGTCATTAACTCCGTCGCCGATCATGGCGACGTATTCGTACTTCTCAACCAGTCGTTCGATGGCTGTGACTTTGTCTTCGGGCAGTAGTTCAGCATGCACTTCGTCGATACCGGCTTCCTGTGCGATTGCCTTGGCCGTGCCTTGGTTGTCGCCGGTCAGCATCACTAACTGTTCGATACCCGCTTCGTGAAGCTGACGAATCACATCGCGAGTTTCTTCTCGAATGGCATCCGCTAAAGTGATAAATCCGCGAACGTGTTCATCGTTCCCAATCACGACAACCGTCCGTCCGGCTTCCTGCATTGACTTAAGTTGCTCGCGGACTTCGGGAGTTTCTTGGCCGCGTTGTTCCAAGTAACGATGTGATCCCAACCAGTACGGTTTGCCATTGATGACGCCTGACGCTCCCCTGCCTTGGATCGTTTCAAAGTTATCGGCTGGAGTGATTTTAATGTTGCGCCGCTTTGTCTCTTCGACAATTGCACGTGCCAGTGGATGATTGCTGTTCAGTTCCAATGCGCTGGCGCGTATCAAAAGTTCGGCTCCGTCATGTCCGTTCATGGGCACAACATCAACAACGGCGGGCGCTCCTTGCGTGAGGGTGCCGGTTTTATCCATCGCGATAGCTTTCAGTCGAGCGGGCAACTCGATGAACACACCGCCCTTGATGAGAACACCGTTGCGAGCAGCAGCAGCCAAAGCAGCCA
>CAXBHV010000498.1:0-5712 GCA_963974855.1 uncultured Rhodopirellula sp.
CGACAATCAAGCCACAGCGATACCCTTACAGCCCTGGGCTAGAAGCCTATCCCACTTTAATCCCATAGAATCAGTAGTTCGGGACAGAGGATATGGGAGACGTCGTTGGGATCGACCAGGATCCGCAACGATTCACCTCGATCGCGGAAGCCTTCGGCTCGTTTGACGCTGATCCCATACGCGTTTACGGCCGCCGTGTGTTGGCGTCCCGAGTGCTCGAACTCGAACACGACATGATGACGACGTTGATTGTTCACGGTGGTTGTCGTGCGTTTGACTTCTTTAACAATGCCTTGCACCAGATCGCCGTGTCGGCAAACACGTAGTTTCCGCCAGCGGAAACGTTGTGCAAAGAACAGCATGATGCCGCCGACCAACGGCAATGCCACTAACATCACCATGCCCACCAGTTTGTTCTGCCCATCGCCGATCGCGATTGCGGTAATGCCGATCACCATCCCTACAATCAAGAAGACGATGCCGAACAAGACGACCGGCAAGGTATTGCCGAGCACTTGTGCCTTCATTCCCGGCGGCAGGGTCCGCGGTCGCGATTCTGAGAGAAACGTTTCTAATTGATCACGAGTGACCGCCAATTTTCGCAGCTGGTTTTTCAGCAACGCGCCGGCCAATCCGCCCATCCGATCGGCAGTCGCGTGGACATCCTCGATTCGTGTTTCGCGGTGCAGATCGGGGTGAGCGTCGAGCGTTTCTTCGCCTTGTTGTATCTTCTCGGCGATCTCTAATGCCGTTTGCACAAAGTTCGCTTGCTCGTTTTCCTCGATTACCTCGTTGTGACGGAAAACGACCAAATAACGCCCTTGGCCTTTGATATTCCAGCCTGGATGTTTGATCAAAAAATCACGCAGCTTGCGAGTGAACATCATCCGCACCGGCGATTCAGCCCAGGCGGTCAAGCGATAGATCCCGGCGAATTGGGGGGTGTCAGGAAAGTCCAAGGCGCCCATCCCGCCGAGACCCGCAGAGCTGAGCAGGGAGAGCAATTTGCCGGCCATCCCCTTGGGTTTCGGCGCCAGGTCAAATTGCGGCAGATCCAGAGCGGATTCATCCAACACGATGGCAGATTGGCGCACATGGCTGGTCGTGGTCGGCCCGTCGCTAGAGCGATTTTCGCGGGTATAACCCATCGTGACCACATTTAAATTGGCGTCACCAAATTGCGATTGCTGATACACCGTAACGGAGACTGGCCCGGCAAACATTTCGGACAGATCATCTTCGAGCGTCTCGGAGGACTCGGCAGTCATGCGAACAATCCTAGTGGTTTGTCAGTTTTAAATTTTAAGGTAGTGGACGAGGCAACGAGTCCCGTTGAGCTGACCCGTGGCAGGACTCGTTGCCTCGTCCACTACGGCCAACCCTAACTTTCCTCCCTGACAAACCACTCGTCTTGTTGACATTCGCTACGACGATCTTGATCACGCTTTGCTACGATCGGTCAGCCTTGCGGCTTCAGGTTGCGTCGAGGCGGAGAGTGCCGGAACCGAAGCGTTGGCGACGGATGGGCGTGCTGCGGTGGAGTCACCCTGTGATGCTTCAGGCTCGTCATAAAAACGCCAGTGTTTGGCCAATATCAAGCGGGCTCCGCGACGGAACGAGATAAAGGACCATGTCCAACTGAGAATCACAAACAAGCGATTGCGAAAACCGGTCAAGAAATAAATATGGACGACCAGCCATGCCATCCAGGCGGGGAATCCGGTCAAGCGATACTTGCCGACTTCGGCAATCGCTCGACTGCGGCCAATCGTTGCCATTTGTCCTTTGTCGACGTAGCGAAACTCCGGTCGCGGTTTATTGTCCAGTTCACAACGGATGACTTTGGCAAAGTGACGCCCTTGCTGCATCGCGACCGGTGCGATACCGGGCAACGGACGCTCGCCGGCCTCTACAAAATTGCATAAGTCCCCTGCCGCAAAGACTTCGGGGTGGCCGGCAATCGAAAGGTCCTTTTCGACTCGAATTCGCCCCTGACGATCACGTTGGAAACCGTCTTGGTTGCCGATTTCGGACGCTTGTACTCCGGCTGCCCATAACACGGTTGCGGCATTGATGCGGTCGCCCGACACATCGACTCCATTTTCATCAATCCGGGTCACCCGACTGTCGGTCCAAGTCTGCACCCCAAGCGATTCGAGGTCACGCATCGCTCGACTGGCCAGCTTTTCCGAGAACATCGGCAAGATTCGCGAGCCTGCTTCGATCAGGATGATTCGTGCCAGTTTAGAATCGACGTTGCGAAAATCGCGAGCCAACGTAAAGCGACTCATCTCGCCGATCGCTCCGGCTAATTCAACTCCGGTAGGTCCAGCACCAACAACGACAAACGTCAACTGTTTGCGACGTTCGTCCATATTTGTCGTCAATTCCGCCTTTTCAAACGCCTCCAACACTCGGCGACGGATCTCCGTCGCCTGCTCGAGAGTTTTCAGTCCCGGCGCGTTGGCTTCCCATTCGTTGTGCCCAAAATAACTGTGCTGCGCCCCGCAAGCGACCAGCAAGTAGTCGTACGGCACGACTCCGAAGGAAGCGGTTACGGTCCGCTCTTCCAACTGAATCGAGTCGACTTGGCCGCAAAGCACGCGAACATTCGTCTCTTTGGAAAGGATGCTGCGAAGAGGCGCCGCGATATCCGCAGGACTCAAACCCGCCATCGCGACCTGATACAGCAGCGGCTGAAAAAGATGATGGTTGCGTCGATCAATCAGCGTGACCGACACCCGTTTTTCGCGTCCCAAGGCCTTGGCCGCATTTAACCCTGCAAACCCGCCTCCAATAATCACAACGCGTTTCAACGTGTCACTCATCCCATTTTCCATCATTCGAATTCGGAACCTTCCCTTCTATAATACGTTCCGAACCGAGAGCGATGGAGAGACAGTGGCTAAGTGGGTTGGTTGTTGCCCATGTTTCCATCACTGTGGTAAACATTGTGACCTTGAAGAGTTCAAAGCGACGGCCGACTTTAAACACGATCCGATAACGAATCGACGGCGTTCGCTCTGAATCCTCCCCTAAAACATCTCCTTATCTAGGCTTTTGACCATGAGTGCGATTGAATCCTTTCTGACCGCAAAAAGCTTCGCGGTCGCCGGAGCCTCAACACGACGGCATAAATACGGAAACAAGGTTTTTCGTGCACTGCTCGATTCGGGCCGCGAGGTCTATCCGCTAAATCCAATCAGCGAACAGATCGAGGGGCATACGGCCTACCCGCGGATCGCCGACTTGCCGGTCGTCCCCGAGTCGCTGTCGATCATCACACCGCCTGAAGTGACACGGCAAGTCGTTGCCGATGCAGTGGCAGCGGGAGTGAAGAATATCTGGATGCAACCCGGCGCCGAAGACGCTCAAGCGAGCCAAGCGGCACGCGACGCCGGAGTGAATGTCATCGATGATGGCAGCTGCGTGCTCGTTCTACTCGCACGCGATTGATATCGACCGCAGCCGATTTACTTTGCCATCAACTTTTTCACGCTTGGCTCGATCGACTCGGCCCAAATCGTGTAGCCCTGTTCGCTGAGGTGCAGCAGGTCGGGCATGATTTCTTTGGAAAGTTTCCCATCGTCACTCAGAAACTTGTCACCAATATCCAAGTAGTGAACATTGTCGTCGGCCGCTAGTTTCGCGACCATCTCGTTGCTCTTCTCGTTCACTTGACGCTTCTTATCCGATGGATCCGCACCGCGCGGGAATGTACCCAATAGCAGGATCTCGGTATCAGGCGTTTTTTGCTGCAGTTGGCGAACAATCGCAGTCACCCCTTCCGCAATCTGCTCAGGCGAGTTGCTGCCTGAATTGTTTGTACCAATCATGATCACTGCGACCTTGGGTGAGATGCCTTCGAGGTTGCCGTTATCCAGTCGCCAAATCACGTGCTGAGTGCGATCGCCGCCGATGCCCAAATTCACCGCGTTGCGATCGCCGTAGTATTTGGCCCACACATTTTTGCCGTTGCCTTCCCAGCCTTGAGTGATTGAATCGCCAATAAAGACAAGGTCGACGTTGCCTTTCTTGACTCTTTCGTTCATCGACTCGTGGCGTTTCATCCAGCGACTGTCGCGCGGGACCGGTTTGATCGCATCATGCTCGACTAACGTCTCTTGAGCATAGAGTGGAGAAGCCAAAAAGGCTGTCAGCAACAGCGAAGCCATAAAGGAACGACGGCAAATTTGCATAGTAAGTCTCTCGATTGTTGAGGAAACGGGGGAGGGGATATCGAGCGATATCATAGTCCATCGCGAACGAGAACGCGGCAAACACATGGCAATTTTCTATTCGCGAAATCCGCCAGCGATACCGCCTTACTGCTTCAATTCCACTGTTTTTCAATACCTTCAATAGCAAGCACCCCGCAGAGATCTCGCAACGTTGTAGTAAGCATCGACACAAAGATGGGTAATCCGGCGGAATAGGGCCAGATTTACCGCCCCCTTTACGCCTAACCTGCGCGTCCGGGGGTAAAATAAACGTTAAGAAGAGGGGAATGCGCAGTGATTTCCTCGCAATTCCCGCTCAATAATTGTTACCATCAATGGGACCAGAGCTAACAGGTATTGCAATTCACGTGTTTCGGGAGACAGCAGGGTGGTCATACAAACGACTCAAGTTTACCGCTACTGTGTCGACGCTTCGGACACCATTGTTGCAGTGGACGAATGGTGGCTGGCGTTTGCCAAAGAGAACAACACCACCGATCTGGATGAACCATCCGTGGTCGGCAAGTCGCTGTGGAGTTTCATTGCCGACTATGCAACACAAAAGCTGTACAAGGAAATTCATCGCTTTGTGCGAGTAACCGGAAATCCGATCACCGTTCCATTTCGCTGTGATTCACCAACGCTTCGCCGCTACATGCAATTAACGATTACCCAACGCGAGAACCAACAACTCGCGTACGAAAGCATATTACTGCGAGCAGTCCCCAGCCGTCGACTTTCGGTGCTTGACCCCAGCGAAGAACGCTCCGCCGCTTTTCTAACCATGTGCAGCTTTTGCAAACGCTCGCTGATCGAGCCTGCCGGATGGCTTGAGATGGAGAACATTGCGATCAAATTGCGGATGTATCGAAAACAGACCGTGCCGGAACTTCGCTATACAGTCTGCCCTGAATGCGAAGACCAGCTCGGCGGCGAGAGAAAGCTACCCGAATCGACCGCCAAGCCAAACTAGTGGTCTGCCACAGCTTAAGTTTAGGGTAGCGAAACTCGTCAAGCGTTTCGGAGCGACTGTCAAAAGCAACGATAGTCTTCACGACTTTCGCGACATTGAGTTTATGTTGCCCGAAAGTCTTGACGGGCTGTTGATTTAATCGAAATGCAAATCGCAGTGGTGAGCCGTGGGTCGTAAGGCCCCGGGGAAATGCGAGGAACTCGGCCGCTCACGCGCGAGCGGCTCACTAAATCAACAAGCCGTTGACGACTTCCGCTAAGTTCAGTTTTTGCAACCACTGTTCATGTGCGCGCACGAAAAAACCCACTCAGGCTGGCGACGGGCCTGAGTGGGTCTTCGTTTGATATTTGGTGATGAAGTGAACCAGATCCGAAGATTACTGGCGTGTTTTCTGTTGAGTTGATTTGAGAACCATTTTCACAAAGTGGATGATCTCAGCAAGCTGAGGCTCATCCATTTCTAAATTCCTTAGAAAGGAGGTGATCCAGCCGCAGGTTCCCCTACGGCTACCTTGTTACG
>CAXBHV010000499.1:0-5711 GCA_963974855.1 uncultured Rhodopirellula sp.
CCGAAAGCAGGAATGGCTCGACTCACATCCGCACTGCTCGCGGTGCGGTGCTCCGACTGCAGTCTTCACACCAATCTGCGACAAATGCACCACCTAACAGCGTTTCCAGACGGCGGATACTCTCATCTTATAATCGCGTTGCTCCTATTATCGCCTGCGAGTGGAGTCAAGGCTGAAGAAGGTGCCCCTGCAAATTCGCCAGTACACGACATTGCGCGTGCCGTAGACCAACTTGAGAATGCGATTCAAGGCAAAGACCACCGCCCTCTGGAAGAGTTCGTAGCGGAGAATGCAACCTTCCAGGGCATGCGTCCCCTACGCAAAATGCTGAAAGATGCGAAACCGGTGAAGTTTGATCCGGATAGCCGGCGGTTTTGGCTGCCGCTATCTAAGGTAGAGCCGAAGTCAAAACTCAGTCCATATTTACCGCAAGGGGTGGATGCCGAAAACACTGTCCTCGTCTTCCGCGACACGGATGCGCGAGAGGATCGTCGTTTCCGTGTATTCTATTGGCTTTCTAACACTGATGGAAAATGGATGGTGGTCTACAACGCCGACGGCTGGGACTCACTGGAGCCGCTCGCTTCGGCCGCGCAGAGTTTTCCAAACGAGAACGAAAAGCAAGATACCGAAACAGGTCCGTGAACTGGGGCATCGAAGTCAGGCGAATTCGAAATTGCAATTGAAATTCCTTCGCCGCTGCCCGGTTACGGCGACCGTTTGCCGACCGAAGTTCAATGACAACCAACAACATAACAACGATCAAATTGGTCCAGGCGATGTGCCTTCGCCCGCGGATGTATACGAAAAACGGTACTGTTGCCGAGGTCTGCGAACTGTTGATGGACGTTAACTCACCGCAGCCGATCGGCGGTTCACGCAACAATGCCTCTGCGCTCGCAACCGTTGAATGGTTGCGTGCGAATACGTCTGGCGACCGCCATGTTGCTGCTGAATTACTTTCGGAATACGGGACTGACGAGAATGCACTCGCTAAAATCTGCGAATTTGCGTCCACGTTGCCGCCAGACTGACGTACTCCACTCGCTTAACCGATTTTCCATACGACACTTTCAGTCCCGACGTTCAGCACTTCATCGACAAGCAAGCAACAGACCGCAATGTCCGTGCCGAGTTAACGACGCTAATTGCCGCAAACACCGACTACACCGACATCGTGATTGAAACAAAACATCTGAAGGTGGTTTTCGTCTCTATCTCCGGCACTGTTCCAAGTCGTCCCGCGATTGACCAACTTCTCGCTGACTTGTCTCGCTTGGAATTCGTGCGATACTGTAGTCTTCGTGGTTGCGTGATTGCTCGGGACACGGGCGTGGTTCATGAATTCTCGCACAACGATCTCAACTTCGACACGAACAAGACATTGCGGCACTCTCGCATGCACCGGAGTCCGGGTGGTCCTTTTTCTAGTCTGCTTGCAAGTCGTTCGCTCGTTCCCCATGATTTCAAACTTCACCCGACTAACTTGTCCATGCCACGTGGCTCGAACAACATATTGCGCTGCTGTTCGGAAAAAACTTCGTCATTCGAGTTTTGTTACAAATCACGCGGGTGAATTGCCTTCTATGTAGTGGACGAGGCTACGAGTCCCGTCGTGCCACTAAGTCGCTGGGACTCGTAGCCTCGTCCACTACCTCCAAAGCTGGCAGTTGACCTACGCCACTTCCAGTAAAGCTCAAGCGAAACGGCCCAAACGCCAACGGAGGGTTCATGTCATTTGGGAAACATTTTGAAATGACGAAGTTGTTTCCGAACGGTTCCTACAAGACATTTAATCTGACAACCTTGTATCGATCTTATTCAACTTTCGTTATCCATCCATTCCCACCGCCGGACGGGAGTCGTCCGTAGCGGGACGTTTTGACATTCACCGACTGCCCCTTCGAATCGTAATCTTCGGTGACCCTTATCCACTGGAACTTCCCATCGTCATCCTTTACCCATTGAAATTTGTCCAGTCGCCTCAAATGTCCCTTCTCACGATCAAATTGCATGATGCTGACGGGCTCTTTCGGACCATGCGGAAATCGACGGTAGACATATTCGACAAGTTTTTTTCCAGTCAACGCATCGAAATCATTGACGTAATCGTATGTTCCTGAATCGCCGAAATCTGATGCATCTTTTTCAATCGCAGCATGAAACACCTGCTCCACAACAGGATCATTCACCGGCCGTACTTGAACGAGCATCGGACTAAGCGCATCGA
This sequence comes from uncultured Rhodopirellula sp., assembly GCA_963974855.1. Lineage (GTDB taxonomy): Bacteria > Planctomycetota > Planctomycetia > Pirellulales > Pirellulaceae > Novipirellula. The sequence continues at coordinate 2,231 of CAXBHV010000499.1, forward strand.
ACGCCAGAAAAACAAACCAGTTATCCGTTGCATTCGATACGATTTTTATGAAGAACACTTTGCAGCGACGTCTTCCACCATGGAAAGTATCGCCGAATCCGATTCGGAAAGGCGTGGTTGGCAACCAATCCGAACAGCAGCACCGACGCCGGAAGTGCGATGGCGACACAAGCAAGGAGTCGATGGTCGTACATATCGACCCACCGGAGGTATGTGGGAAGCGGGGCAAGATGCGGTCGCATGGTTTCGTGGGCATAGATGAACGGAATGACGATACCAAGTATGAAGGCCACCGATCCGAGCAGGATTGCGGTTTCAAACACGGGAAGTACAAGCCACAATTTCACATCAGATCCGCGATCTGATGAGAGCGGGTCGCTAACGTGTTGTAATTTTTCGTGCGTCATGGTTTTTCGCTTACGAGGTTCGCCACTTCAGTCGCAGAACATCGCCAATCACCCAGCCGCGGCAAAAGACTCACCACTTCTCGGCCGCCGATACCGCGACTTGGATGCATTGTTTTGTTCGCCGACAACGCAAGAAGTCTTCTGTGATACTAATGAGGCGGAAGCCCTGCTCCTGCCTCGGTGAAATTAAAACCAGATTCCGCCCAGCCTTCAGTAGCCTTTGACTCGATAATCTCGATGTGCCCGTCCAAAAAAAGATAGTTTGCGGTGTCGCCTATATGCCGACTGCGAGCAATATACTTGTCCACGATTGGAAGTACCAATCCGGCGTTTATATTCGCGGTTGTAAACCACGTCTCTGGGTTCATGTCCGGTGGTGATGCCGGATCAACGAAAATGGGTCCGCCGTTGTGCTCCAGCCAGTGTATCGTCGAATGCGTCGCGTTAACCACCATCGGATCATTTTCCATTTCGAGATTGCGAAAGTAACCAAAGCCATCGGGCGAGTCGGGGCAGGGCAAGCGGTCGGAAGACAGTCCTGGAGAAGTATGGAGCCAACGCATATTGCTAGCGCACTCGGTCCTGCGTGCAGAGGCTCTGGCCGACTGCACTGCTGGCAGCAACAAAGCGATACAAGTCGCGATGACAAGGAACACGACGCAAAGTTCAATCAGCGTCACACCATTGCGGCGGTACTCCTTTGGAGTTGGGGCACCCATCGATGTCATTCCGGCGACCGGCTGAGGTCACCCGGCACGAACGGGAAGCGACCATTAGTAAATAGTTTTTTGAGTGCTGGGGTGCCCCGGCATTGTTCGCCACACACGTTGCACCATGATTCACTGGCGAGCACTCGCGACCGGAAGATTGTATCGGCGACGGAATCCGAAATCAATTCGATCGCGACTGGAAACGGGCAGCCCTGCAATAAAAACACTTGCCTTGCTTTTGAATCGCCGATCGACCCGACATTATGCGGGAGGCTCTGCGTTGACGAACGTCAAAGTTCACGAGGGCGGGCCGTGAAAAGTTTGATCTGTCAAAACGCGTGACGCCCGACTCCCATTTAATCCGTTGGTTATTCGACCGTAATGTCGTACCAGGAGTAGCCGCAGTGAACGCACATCCGGGCCAACGGCGTACGGCATAGACGTTGGCATTTCCTGCAGTGGTTCAGGAAGATTTGATCCGGCTCACGCTTCAATGCATTTTCACGCACTTCCTTCCTGCCCCTGACGTAACCCATGTCGAAAATTCTCACAGCTTCAGGATCCGCCAGTAATCCTCTGCGTTCAATCAATTGAAGTCGAAGACCTGGACTCGAACTATGATCGGACTTAAATTTCAAGTTCAGCGCAGAAACAGCATTCTGCTCGACCTCCGTTAGCAGTCCGTGATAGTGCTCGATGACGTAATTTGAGAGGGGATCTCGGGTCAAATCCTCGAGAGTGATGTCCATACCTGTACCTGGAGAGTGTTGCCTGAGTCGTGATTTTTGAATCGAACGACCGCGATCCCCCAGTCGCGGCGAATAAGTTTCCATTGTTAAACCGGCCGACTCCGTAACTTAGGTGCATCGCTTAGTTCGTCCGTCAATTCTTATTCGGAGTGAAGGTGATCTCCTGGTCGACACCGGGTACCGGCAATGCAATCGACAGAAAATCTGTCTCGCTTTGACCATCCATCGCCAACCATTCCTTTAATTCGAGAGATTGCTCACAACTGAATTCAATCTCGTCATTATTTTGTGAGTTGAAAACCAAAACATCGTCGTCGTCTATGCACGATGCCAAAGCAGCACCAGAAATAAGAAACAGGCGGAATGCATGGATTTCGGATAGTAAATCTACATACGAACCACAAAAGTTTTTTGCAGAAGTCGTGTCCGAAAAAAACCGTAGGAACCGCTTGCCGTCTAGTTCGAATTTGTGGGCACCATCAAACGACTTACGCTGTGCGGCGAACTCGGTAATTTTCGGTAGGTCATCCGAGCGGTTATTGGGATCAACCCCGGCACCAATGTCCGAACCAACAACGATGATTGAAGATCGTTGTATCGCGCGCCGAAATGACTCCAAATCCTGGACCTTTGCATTCCGAGCGATTGGTTTCGCGAATAGTCTAGATAGAAAGGACTTGAGCACGATATCAGCGGCTTTGATGCTTTAGAGGACAAACGGCAGCAATCACCGAGTGCGGCCAATGTGGTTTCCATTTGTAAACGCGCCATGCCGCACTTCGGTGAATTGCATGGTTCGCCGCATTTGCAGCGGAGTCACGTTGACCTCCAGGATCAACGCTAAACGAATATATCAAGCGCATCGAGCGACCGCAAAAGATCTCGCGTACGAGTACGAACCGCATTCGTAATCTCCATAGCTGAACATTGCGAAGAAGCGGTTACTCGTTCGCGTTGCAGGTGAGCCGACCGGTCGGAATCGCGTGTCCGATTGTCAAACCTGACGGATGCGTTGAATAAGTCCATAGAGTGCGACTGCCGCGCCGATGCCGTATGCGACAAGGGAACCGATCGGGCCGAACGCAAAGAACCCGATTGCACAGCACACAATGCAGAATGCGGAGTAAATGTATGGTCCACTAAAGACGCGGTTGAGCATTTGCATAGCCTCTGTCGGCGAACTATCTTTTTAACCCCGGGTCAGTCGGGTGATATGAGCAAATTCGACCTTATATCACTGGGTGAGTCAAGCGTTTTGGGTTATATCACTCGGGAGAGAGTCACTCGAGTGATATAGGGTTTTACCACTCGAGAGCATGCTGGCGGGATTGAAGAACTCGGTCTTGAACTCTCGGGTCGCCTTTGCCATCGATACTCTCGCTCGCCCATTTCTGTTAACTAGGGCGAACATGTTAACTGAGAGAGTCTGAGAGATTTCGTTGTTGGGTTCGGGAGGGCGTGGCGGAAAGCTGCTTTCCGGTTAGGTAACCCGACCGGACAAGAGCGAACGTGGCGAATCATCCGTGGCAAGAAAGTGCCGAAAACACGGGAATAAACGCAAAAAGGCCGATGCGTGTGCATCGGCCTTTGACGTTTAAGGTGGGCAGCAGCATTT
>CAXBHV010000500.1:0-5709 GCA_963974855.1 uncultured Rhodopirellula sp.
ATGGCGTCCGTTTCGATCAGGAGTCTTCCGGATCTGGATGCTTAGTATATTGGCGCCGGTCTCATACGGACTGTGTCTAATGGCGATCGGCGGCAAAAGTGAAGCAGGCTTGTCATCTACGGCCGAGCTCGGTGTGACAATCGCTGCGGCGGCCTATTTCCTGCTGGCGGTGGGAATCGCTTATCGTGCTGTCATGGTTGCCCGGCACCATGTCGCTGGAATGATTCCCCCAGACGCATCGGGATGGGCGGCTTGGCTTTGGAATCGACTAAGCTGGGATCGCATCGGAGAGCAGGCGGCATTCCATCGCAATCCGGTGCGAGCGTTGGTGTGGCACGATCTACATCGTTCGCGAGCGTACCGAGTCAATTCGTTTTTATTTATGGCATGTCCGGCCATGTTGGTCGCTTCGTTGTTTTCTTGGGCACCGGTGGCGTTGGCCATCATGAGTGTGATGTGCATGTTCTTTGTCGGCATGATATCGGCCGCACGTTCGCTTGAACCCGAGACGCAGCCATCCATGTCGACACTGCCGACCTATCTCTCGATCAGTCCCCTATCGGACGCCACGATTGCATGGACGCGATTCGCAATGATCGCGGGCTATTTGGCACTGTTTTTGTCGCTGTCGATCGTTTTTTACGGCGTCTGTATGGTTTGGCCTGAAAACCGCGAGAACTGGTCGCGTTGGGCGACGTGGTTAGCATCGCAAGAGACCGTCACTGGCACGGCGACGATGGTGGGGCTGCGTGTGACGCTTGCGATCTTGATTTTTATCAGCTTGTTGCTTTGGAGTGTGTCGTGTAGTTATGTGTGGGTGCCGATGTACGGGCACCGGTGGGTCGATGTTGGTGTGGTTGTGATAAGTGTCGCAGTGGTGTTCGCGTTTCTTTTTGCAGGCGTACGCTGGATCATTGTTCAGCCGGATTGGCCGACATTGACCGCGTCATTGTTGTTGTTTCTCGAACGATTAAAAACGATTGGTTACGCCGCGGTGCTGGTAAAGCTGGTCATGATCGTCGGGACGGCCATCGTGGTGTCGCGAAGTCATGTGGCTTCTTGGACGTCGCAACTGCAAGTGATTGCAATTTGGACGTTGATCACGCTGGCTGTGGGGCTGTTTTTGTTTGGTTTGATTCCCGACTCGCGATTCACTTTGCCGATCTGTCTGGCCTTTGCCGTGCTCGTCCTGCCGTTGCCCAGCGTGCTTGTATTGCCACTTGCCCTGAATCGAAACCGACATCGATAATCAGGTAAACGAGAGTCATCTGGTTTAATTCATCAGCAGGCAGTTACCCAATTGATCGGTCTGGGCAAAAACGAATTTGGGATCACTCGCCAGCGAAACATTGCAAACTGGTTGCGGTAAGACACGCGGTGGACGACAATTATGTCGCTAAGTGGGTCGCCCAGGCGATCACTGCAAGACGACCATTATTCTTTGAACACACGGCATTTTTCACAGTGATGCCGTTGTTGTAGGCGACATGATCGCAGTCAACGTCGGAGGGGAGTAAGCTTTTGTGCCCAATGATTTATTCCAACCTACCTAAATTGAAGTTTCAACCGCGTTTCTTTTTAATCATTCATGTCAGCTGCTAAGAAAAACTCTACAAAGAAACGCCGGCGTGTTTTTATTGGATTAGCGATTTCGCTGGGGTTTCTCGGTGCCTTGGTCTTTAGTGAGATTGCGTTGCGAGTGTATGTGGCTAGCCGTGGATGGACGCCGAATTGTTACGTGACGCACCTCGCGTTATTGGTTCCTGACTCCAATGCAGGATATTCGCTCCGAAAGAACACGCGACTCAAATCCTCAGGTTTCGATATTCGAATCAATTCACTTGGCTTACGCGGTCCAGAAATCACTGAAGACAAACGCGATCATGTCACTCGGATAGCGGTGTTGGGCGGTTCGAGCGTCTTTGGTTACCTGGTTCCTGAGGGCGAAGATTCTTGTCGGGTAATGGAGGAAATTCTTCGCGAGCGAGGCGTACATGCTGAAGTAATCAACGCAGGGGTCAACGGTTACAGCATGACCCAATGTCGACACCGTTATGAGCAAGTGGTCGCGCCGCTTCGTCCCGACATCGTGATCTTGTACCTTGGATGGAATGACACCCTCTATTTGATACAGGATGCAGGCCAGTCAAGTCTCAATGCGCCCTCTGCGCCTTCGCTGACAAAAAGAGTTTTTTCCAAGAGCACGCTCTATGGGCTCTTACGATACCGACTGTTTCCCGAAGGGAATCCTGTCTTCGCGGCACCGGAATCGACAAACTCTCGAATGTCCAAAAGTGGAAAGCGTCAGTTTCGAGACGACTTCAATGCTTTGGTCAAAACCGTGGAAGAATCCGGTGCTGTGCCAGTCGTCTCAACGCAAGTAATGGCGACCAGCGAACATTGCGAAGGATTGGATTGGCACCTCGGTAGTACCCCCAAGCAAATTGCGGCGAATCAAGTAATCGGAAGATGGATTGTGAACACGGAACGCGAGATCGCTGCCGATAAGCAATTGTTGTTAATCGACTGTTCAAAGAATATCTCCTGTAACAACGATACGCTGGGTGACCCCATTCACTTGACAAAAGAAGGCCATCGACGGGTGGCGGAGCTTTGGGTGCAAGGTTTAATGCCGTTGTTAAGATCTTCAAGCATTGATGACGCAGATGGGGTTGCCCTGTGACATTGATTCTCGGCATCTCTGCGTTCTATCACGATTCGGCAGTAGCAATCATTCGCGACGGAGAGGTGGTTGCTGCGGCGAGCGAAGAGCGTTTTACTCGAAAGAAACATGACGAGTCGTTTCCGTTAAACGCCATGCACGAGTGTCTGCGGATGGCGGATGCCGACGTTGGCGATCTTGATTACGTCGGGTTCTATGAAAAGCCGTTGTTGAAGTTTGATCGGCTGCTGGAAACCTATTTGACCTACGCACCGGCAGGTTACGGCAGCTTCTTTCGTGCGATGCCTAGTTGGCTGCAAACAAAGTTGCATCTGCCTCGTGAAATCCGCAAACATTTAGGGAAGCAGTACAAACGTCGGATCGTGTTTTGCGAACATCATGAATCGCACGCAAGCAGTGCGTTTTTTCCGAGTCCATTTGACGAAGCTGCAATCCTGACCGTCGACGGCGTTGGCGAATGGGCGACGACAAGCTGGGGCGTCGGCCGCGGAAACCGTATCACGCTGAAAAATGAAATCCGATTTCCGCATTCGTTAGGTTTGCTCTACTCGGCGTTCACCTATTTCTGTGGTTTTAGGGTCAATTCCGGCGAGTACAAATTGATGGGGTTGGCTCCCTATGGCGAACCCCGATTTGCCGACATGATTGTCAAGCACCTAATTGAAATCCATGATGACGGGAGCTATCGGCTGAACATGGACTATTTTTCGTACTGTCATACGTTGCGTATGACCGATCGGAAAATGGAGCGATTGCTGGGAGTCACACGCCGCAAACCGGAAGAGAAAATCCGTGAAGTGGATATGGATATTGCAGCTAGTATTCAGCGGGTTACCGAAGAAGTTGTGCTGCGAATGGCACATCATGTCTTCGATCAAACAAAACTCGATTCCTTGTGCATGGCTGGCGGGGTCGCATTAAATTGCGTCGCCAATGGACGGCTGTTGCGAGAAGGACCGTTCAAGCAGATTTGGGTTCAACCTGCTGCCGGTGACGCCGGAGGAGCACTCGGAGTTGCCTGGCTGATTTGGAATCAATTGCTGGGCAAGCCGCGTGTTGCCAAGGCCATTAGTGCCCAGCCGAGTTCGCTGCTCGGGCCGCCTGCGGATCGCGAAGACGATTTGCGGGCGCTGAGAGAGTGTGGTGCTGTGATGCAACACCTGCCGCTGGACGACGAGCTTTACGCAGCGGCGGCCAAGCTTCTTGCCGATGGGAATGTGGTCGGTTGGGTCCAGGGTAACATGGAATTTGGGCCGCGAGCCCTCGGCGGACGCAGTATCCTCGGGGATCCCCGAAACCCTGAAATGCAATCGGTGATGAACCTGAAGATCAAGTATCGAGAGTCCTTCCGTCCTTTCGCGCCGAGCATTTTAGAGGAACACAGCCAAGAATATTTCAAGATGCCTGATGGAACAGCGAGTCCGTACATGTTGTTCACATTTGACGTGCAAGAAAAGCGACGCCTGCCGATTGATGAGTCGATTCCGCCTGGCATCGAAAGGGTAAAGCAATCCCGAAGCGATCTGCCCGCGATCACGCACTTGGACTATTCCGCCCGGGTGCAAACAGTCAGCCAGGAAAGGCATCCGCGTTTCTATGGACTGCTGCGAAAATTCTATCAGGAAACGGGTTGTCCAGCGGTTATCAACACCAGTTTTAATGTGCGCGGCGAGCCGATCGTTTCAACCGCAGCGGATGCGTACCGTTGCTTCATGGCTACCGAGATGGACGCCTTGGTGATCGGGAACTATGTCATGCTGAAAACCGAGCAACCAGAGTCGGCTCGTCGATCGAGCCAACAATATCTCAATGAATTGGAGGCGGACTAATGTCATTGCTAGATCTCAACTCGGCTCCTTCGAGTTCGATGAAACGATGGTTTGGGCTGTCCTTGTCCTCGCTGTTTCTGATTCTTGCTTATGTGGTGCGGCACAGTGCAAGCGTCGTTGCTATGGTTTTGGCGATCGTGGGGGTGTTGGTCGGCGTGATATACTATTGCGTACCGAGTGCACCGTTGCGAGTGATTCGAGCTTGGCAATATGTCACATACCCGATTGCGTGGACGATCAGTCACCTGTTGTTAGGGACCGTCTTTTTCGGCATTGTCATGCCTACAGGGATCGTGCTTCGGTTGCTGGGGTATGATCCATTGCGGTTGAGGAAACGCGATTCCGACTCCAACTGGATTCCTCGCCGTGAAGACAGCGATACCTCCCGTTACTTCAAACAGTTTTGAGACAAAACGATGGACGATCCGCAAAGCTCTCAAGAACACGAATTTGAAAGCCAAGCCGAAGGCGAAGACTTAGGTTTCGTGCAGGAGTTCGTCATGTTTTTGCGAGAGAACAAGAAATGGTGGCTCATACCACTGCTCGGTGCCTTGCTGTCGATCGGCGCGATCGCTCTCTTAGCCGGCAGCGGCGCTGCCCCCTTCATCTATACGCTCTTTTAGCAGTACTGCGAAAATATCGCTACGATTCTGCCGCAGTTGACGTCGGAGTCCGGCTTTTCAATGTGGGATTGGCTTCCAGCCTGTCATGCCAATTCAATGCTTTTTTTATGCCAATTGCCCGAACCGCTGCTCACGATTCACAACCATCACAATTCCGCGTCGGGCGATCCGCTCTTCTCTTTTGAACCCGAGGTCGTTGCCGTGTCCATATACTCGCGAAATCGCTCTGTTTATACTTAGTTTAGGACCTTCGGAGTAATTACTGACGTAGCGGAACTCGTCAAGAGTTTCGACCAGCCTGGAAAACGAAAGTCACGCACGACTTCCGCTAGGGGAGAACCCGTCACTTATTGTTCCGACGTTGCTTACCGTCTTCGCGGCGCGGCACCGCTGGAAGTCAGTGATTGATTTCTGTTGGCAAGAAACGCATGAATATCAAGCAGATCCTTCTTGGCACGCGACTCGGTAACTTGGCGATGCTCTCGAGAGAGAAAATCGACTTAGTGCGTACGGCGCTCACTCAGCCTGAGGTTGTGGGCACCGTTGCGAATGATCAACTCGCCAGTCTGCTGGT
>CAXBHV010000501.1:0-5692 GCA_963974855.1 uncultured Rhodopirellula sp.
TCCGTAACTGATCCACGACCCCATACTGGGACGAACAAAGGTGTCCGAACCGGTATGCACCTTCAACATCGCTCCGCCATGGGCTTCGTTGGATCCGTGCATTGACTTGATGAACGTCAAATCATCGACGTGTTTTGCAACGTGGGGAAACAGATCACTGACCCACGCACCGGATTGCCCGTACTGGCGAAACTTCCAAGGACTATTGAGCAAGTTGCCTGTTTTGGCGAACTGGATCCGCGGTTTATCAAACGGCAGCGGCTTACCATCGTGTTTGGCGAGCTGCGGCTTGTAATCAAACGTATCAACATGCGACGGGCCGCCGTGCATGAACAAGAAGATGACTCGCTTTGCTCGCGGCGCAAAATGAGGCAACTTCGCATTTGAATCCTCGAATGAGCTGGCAGCGGTGACCGGCTTGCTCGCCATTATATCGGCCATGGCAATGCCGCCTAAACCGATCGATCCCTTAATCCAGTCGCGGCGGTGCAACCAAGCCCCATTTTGACAACCCGAGTCACAGTGTTTGGATTCAATCGACATAGCTAAATAAACTCCCTGCAATTAAAGTGCGGCACAGTCCCGACCAAGCTTGCTGAGGACTCGCCTCCGCGGGAAGTCGCTGAGCAGCATCCGCAATAAATTCTTGACAAAGAGTGATATCAGTTTCGGTGGGCGGACGGCCATACAGCTTCATCCACAAATGGGTGATTCGGTCCTCATCGTCGGCGTACTCCAACATCGATGCACTCAGCCGCTCGGCTTGCTGATGGACAAGGCTGCTGTTGAGTAAGAACAGGGCCTGATTAGGCACCGTGGTAACGGGACGCTGTTCAATATGGTTGGCGGTTTCGACATAATCAAAGGTTGAAAACAGATCCAACAGCGCCGCCCGATTGATCAGCAAATAAACCGATCGCCGCGGAGCATCCGCATCAACCGGGATCCCCCCAAACGTGCGATCCAACGAGTCGCCAGCGATGTGAATCGCATCGCGCAGTGGCTCGATTTCCAGTCGCCTGCGATTCTGGTGCGAGAGGTACTCGTTTTCGGGGTCCTCTTCAGAATAGTCCGCAAGGTCGCTTCGCATTTGGTAGGTACTGCTGAGCATGATCAAGCGATGCATGCGTTTCAGCGACCAACCATCATCAATCAATCGTCGCGATAACCAATCCAACAAATCTTGATGGAGCGGAGCTTCACTTTGCAAACCAAAATTCGATGGTGACCCCATCAAAGGCTGACCGAAATGCCACATCCACAATCGATTAGCCATCACACGGCCAGTTAGCGGATGATCGTCCGAGGTCAACCAGTGAGCTAAATTCAGACGCCCACTTTCGTTCTCAGCAATCGTGTCCAGCCCAGCTACGCTTTGCAGCCGCTGGGGTACTCCGCGAGGCACCGGTGTGTCGCCTTTGCTGAGATGATTACCACGGATGTGCACCGCCAACGTCATCGAACTTCCTTCTTCGACCGCCATCGCGATGTCATACGCGGGCATCGCTTTTTCAGTGTCGGCCAAAACCTTCCTGGCTGCGGCGAGTTGTTTCTTTGTCGTATCGGGGTATTGGTCTTCGGGTTTGGCGGGCAACGTCTCCGTTTTCAATTGTGCCAGTAGGGCTGCATTGGCGTCGGCCACGATTTTCTCGACGGCCGCCCGACTGTGATCAATCTTCTTCTGGTGTTCGCTGCGCTGCTGGTCGATCTCCGCCGACGGCAGATCTCGCTCCATCCATTTTGAAACAAAGTCTTCATGCAGCATCGACCGGGTGCTCGCGAAGATGCCCGCCAACGCGTAATAGTCTTCGGCCGAAATCGGATCAAATTTATGGTCATGACATCGAGCACAGGCGACCGTCATCCCCAACATGGTGCGAGTGACGGTATCGATTTGCTCGTCGACGATGTCGATCCTCATTTTTTCTTTGTCTTGCTCGGCCAGCATCTTGGGACCGATCACCAGCATTCCAGTTGCAGTAATCCGCCGACGATTGAGTTGTTCGTCGTCCGTGGGCAACAAGTCGCCAGCAAGTTGGTGAACGATAAATTCGTCCAGCGGCTGATCATCATTGAGACGATCAAAAACCCAATCGCGATAACGCCAAGCATGCGGCATCTTGTGATTTTCATCGGCGCCGTTGGTGTCCGCATAGCGAACAAGGTCCAACCAGTGACGCCCCCAACGCTGGCCGTAATGAGGCGAAGCGAGCAAGCGGTCCACGATTCGCTCGAAACTTCGTGGCGAGTCATCGGCAAGAAACGCATCGATTTCACTTTGGCTCGGTGGCAATCCTATCAGATCAAATGTCGCACGACGGAGCAACGTATACTTGTCGGCCTTGGCGGCTGGACGCCAACCTTTCTCGTTGAGTTTCGCCAGCACAAAGGCGTCGATCGGATTACGAGTCCAATCTCGAATGTCTTGATGGATTTCCCGCTGTGGCACCTCAGGTGCAACCACGCTTTGAAATGCCCAATGATCACGAGCGGCAACCGGATCGATTCCAGGACGCGGGGCAGCAGCGGCCTGCGTGCGAGGATCAACCGCTCCTCTTTCAATCCAAGTGACGAAATCGTCAATGACCGATTGCGGCAATTTCTGCTTCGGCGGCATTTCAAAGTCGTCATACTGGATCGCCGAAATCAACAGACTTTCCGAAACGTTCCGCGGTACGACGGCGGCACCGCTATCGCCCCCCATCTGCGTCGCCTCACGACTGTCCAGCAACAAACCGCCTTGAACAATCGCAGCGTCGCTTGAGTGACACGAATAGCAGTGCTCATCGAGCACCGGTCGAATCCGGCTTTCAAAGAAGTCGATCTCCGATTGCGGCAACGAATCGGTAGGCTCTTTGGCGGTAGCAGATCGCTGTTGAACGAGCAGACAAGTCAGCACGAAGCAAATCAGCCAGACAGACGTGCGACCGGCAAGCAGCGGTTTCGGTACACCCATAAGAATCGGCATGGGAATTGACAGTGGTGAGGCGGGGAAAGACGGGGCAGGATACGTATTGTAAACGCTCCGGCGAGGATGGTGTAACGCTTCCGCACAGAGAAGACTGATTTGCCTGCTTCCCGCACTCCTATCATCACCACTAGTCCAATCTGTTTACCTGAAACAAAGCGGCTACCTTCGTTTCAAACTGCCCTGACGCGTAGCTGCCTTCCGGAAAGCGAAGTCAAAACATTTGTGAATTTGAAAGCAACCGTGCGGCATCGTCACATCGTAGATCCAGAATTATTTTTAACGGAAAAGCAACAATTAAAGGCAACTCCAACACCACAGGCCCATGCCACTGTCGCGAACCACAACCTTCCGGTTTAATGGCTTGAAGGAAGCGATGCCGCTCATTCTACTAGATGCACTGAGCAGCGAATTCTCATTTACGAAAGGAGTAAAAAATGGCGGACTTCGACAAAAGGTGCCCTCGATGCAAAAGCACGATGTTTCGGGTCCCACGTCACTGGCTTGAACGATTCTTCTGTTCTGCTGTTTATCATTGCAATCGATGTCGAAAACGACGACGACTCGCGGCGGTGATCCATACACTGATTTAGCTTTGAGCAGTACAATGGACGGGAATACTCGACTTGCCGCTTTTTGCGAGTCATCCTCCCTGCGATCGAGACTGTTCCTTGACCGATTCGAATCAAAACGGCGTGCCCATTCCGACCGATGACGATGGTCGTCAAGACAACAATACTGCCCAGCACTCTCCCTTAGCGGCTCACCGCGAGCCCAACTTTCCGGTTCGGATTGCGGTGGTAGCAATCACTGCGGGCGTCGTCGTTTTTCTGCTTCAGCGATTCGTTTCTGAACGAGATCACCAGAACGCCAACCTGTTCTCGTTTGGCGTGATTGCAATAGCACTGCTGACGATACTGTTCCAGATCTTCCGTTTTGCTCGATACCATGGCCACCTGCTGCTTGTCCCAATTGTGGTCATTGGATTGACTGCCATACTCGCCACTCTTTTTCGATTTGAGGGTTTCAGTGGCGAAATGGTCCCTGATTTTAAACCGCGATTCTGGAGCGTTAATCAACCCGAACGCATTCCGATCACACCAGGATCCACCGACTCGCTCACGCCTCTCGATCCGTCTGAAAAAACAATTGCCGCCGAAGCCTCCACTGGTTTTCTAGGAAACTCGCGAAACGGCTTTATTTCAAAGCGTCACTTCTCGGTTCCTGGCGATGCATCGGAGGTCGAACTGCTGTGGAAACAAGGAATTGGCGAAGGATGGTCAGGCGTTGCCGTTACCAGTGACCGAGCCATCACCTTAGAACAACGCGACAAGACCGAATCATTGACATGTTACCGGCTTGGCGATGGTGCGTTACTGTGGGCAGTCAGCCACCAAGCGAGACACGAGCACCCGCTCGGTGGAATCGGCCCACGATCAACTCCGACGATCATGGGCGAGCGAGTGTATGCGATCGGTGCCACAGGCAAACTTTGGTGCATCGACATCAAATCGGGTGAAGAGGTCTGGAGCGACGACTTGCTGAAACTTGCCGGATGGAACCAGGCTCAGTCCGAAACGGCGATCGCATGGGGCCGCGCAGCTTCGCCGCTACTAGTCGACGGCTTGTGCGTCGTACCCTTTGGCGGGCCAAGCGATCCTGCGATTCCATCATCCGACTTAGCCAAAGCGGGCCGAGGGCTGATCGCGTTTGACGCCGCTAGCGGTGAGATTCGCTGGTCTGCCGGCGACGACCAAATCAGTTACGCTTCGCCCATGTTGTTGACCTTGGCGGGACAACGCCAAATTGTGATTGTCAACGAAAGCACGGTTAGCGGACATCGCATCGAGGATGGAAAAAGCTTGTGGTCGTTCGAGTGGCCTGGGCAAAGTAATGCGGGGGCGAATTGCTCTTCGGTCGTCCTGGCGGGCGAAAACCGATTCCTGGTCGGCAAAGGCTATGGTGGTGGAAGTGCTCTTGTCGAAGTCACAGCCGATACGGATGGAGAACTCATCGCCAAGTCGGTTTGGCAATCAGGCCGTGTATTAAAAACCAAATTTGCCGACACGGTTGCCATCGGCGACACCGCTTACGCACTAAGCAATGGATCACTCGAGGCGGTGGCGATTGCAGATGGAGAACAGCGGTGGCAACAACCTCGACGCGAACGTTCGGGGCAGGGCCAAATCCTGGTTGTAGAGGATACGATTGTGGTCCAGGATGAAGCAGGCGATGTGCTGTTTGTCCAATTGGACGAAGATCAATATCAACTCGAACTTCGCCTGCCCGCCCTCAACTCAAAAACATGGAATGTACCAACCATCGCAGGCCGTCATCTGATCGTGCGAAACGATCGTGACGTCATCTGTTTTCTGCTGCCCAAGCGAGAGTAGTGGGAGGCCACCCACCGAATTATTCAGGTGGACTGGCCAGCATTTTCATGGGAAAGATGCCAGAGGAATGGCCATCGGAAAATGCAATGCTATAGGCATACGAACCGACTGGCCGCATCGATTCGATCCGCAGCGGCCGAGCCTCTTCGGCACTGAGCACTGGCAGGCTCAGTGATTTCGGCGACGCCTGCTTTTTCTCGGCCTGCTTTTCCTGTTCGCCGCGTTTCTTTTCGCGACAGGTTGCGCAGGGACAAGCGGCCCGTAATTGAGCAACGGTCCAGCGAGTGCTCGTACCGTTATTCCATTGAATCTCGATCGCCGTTTCGCCTTC
>CAXBHV010000502.1:0-5689 GCA_963974855.1 uncultured Rhodopirellula sp.
AGTTTTGACAAGCGAATCGGATTACTCAGCGGCGTTGTGTTGCTATTGTCCGCAGGATTCGTATTCACGAGTCGATATTTACTGCTGGACGGCGTGATGACGCTATTTGTTTCGTTGTCGTTGTTCACGGCCTACGAAGCGATCCGCAGCGGCAAAGTTAAATTGGGCTGGTGGTTATTGTCGGCTGTGTTCTGCGGTTTGGCGTTTCTGACCAAGGGGCCGGTTGCCCTCGTTCTGTGGTTGCCGCCACTGTTTGCGTTTGCATGGCTGTCGGATACTTTTGCCAAGCCGCGATGGTGGCACTACGGGATGATCGGCGGCGTGACACTTGCGATTTCGATGCCCTGGATGATCGCGGTTTCGCTACAAGACCCATCGTTTTTAACGGAGTTTTTCTACACTCACAATCTGGGACGTTTTGCTGGTGGATTTCATAATCAGCCGATCTGGTATTTCGTTCCAGTGCTGTTAATCGCGGGACATCCGTGGTCGTTTCTGACGGTTCCCTACGCTCATTTTCTGTTTCGACAGTCGGGCGAATCACGTTACCAGCGGCCTGCTGCGGTAGGTTTTTTATTGCTGTGGAGCGTTTGGTGTTTCGTCTTCTTCTCGCTCTCGCGATGCAAGCTGCCGACATACCTATTACCGGCCGCTCCAGCGTTTGCGTTAATGATTGGTCACTACTTGGATTACGTACTGGACGAATCCGCGGACAAAGCACAATTCTGGTTCGCCCGGCTCTGGTCGCCTCGTACCGCGACAGTTACCACCTGCGGCATTGGGATCGCATTTGTTATTTACATCGCGGCCTATAGCGGTGCCACCTCGACCTTGATTTATGCCTGGACGACGCTCTGGACCGTGTTGTTAGCCGGATCGTTGTTTTTATTGATCGGAAAACATCGCTACACACAGTTTGCTTGGCCAGCATCGATGGGCACCGCGTTGTTGCTTGCGGTAATGGTGATGCACCAATGGGTGCCAATGTACAGCCAGGGCGAAACCTTGTTTGGTCAAGCGTCGCCGCTCAGAGAGCAGATTGCGATGCGGTCGAATCCCGCGATCGCCACGGTGGCTCACGAGTTTTCTGGCGTGCCGTTTTACCTAAAACGATCGGATGTAGCCAATTTTGGCGGACTCGATGATCGACGATTGCGGGAACTTGTTTCGGAAAATCGACGGACCGTTTTGGTAGTAGAAAAGCGAATTCCTAGCGAGCAAGTCGAGCGTTATTTTCCACCGGGGACGCGGGTCAGGCGATTGGGGAATCGAGGTCAGGCTCAGGTGATCGAGGTGGTCAATCCGACAGCGATTGCCAAACGGCTCGAGTCCAATCGTGGCTCGGTGGCGAGATGAGGACGCAGATCCGAACTCGCTTCCCGCTTCCCCTGTTAACGGTGGCGTTAGGTAGCCGAGTGCGAGATTGGTTCGAGCACCTCTCGGCGTCCTGTCTGAAGAGTGCAATGCAAACACCCTCCGGTGTCACCCACGAAGATGTGCTGGCGATTCGCCAGATGATTGAGATGTTAGAGCAAGACAATGCGTAAAACGATTTATTCGCCGGTATAGAAGTCATGGTTAAGAAAAACAAAAACAACTTACGAACGTGGTGGAACGAAACCCAGTTTCCGATCGCTACTTACGATGAAGTAATGCCAGTCAGCCAATGGACACCGCGGCAAGAAATGATTGCTTCGTTGATCCTGATGCTTGCGTGTTTTGTCGTGTTGCTGCCGAATCTTTCGTATCCGTTGATCGATCCCGATGAGACCCGTTACGCACAAATTGCGTTCGAGATGAACGCTTCTCGCGACTGGGTGACGCCGACGCTCAATGGCCAAGCGTATCTGGATAAACCACCGCTGATGTATTGGGTGACCGCGGCCAGTTTTCAGTGGCTTGGAAACAACGAAACTGCGGCGAGATTGCCGTCGGTGCTGGCTTCGTTCGCAACGGTGCTGGCCGCCTTTCTGCTCGGTCGACGCATCACCGGCAGTCGTGCTGCTTGGCTGGGATCCATTGCACTATTGTTGTGTGGCGGATTTGTGGTCGCGGGACGTTTTCTGATTTTGGATTCGTTGTTGGCCTTCTTGATTACCGTTTGTTTCTTGACGGGCTACATCGCAGTCCGCGGCTCGCAACATCGCTGGGTCTGGTGGATGATTTCTGGGGTGGCATGTGCGTTAGGCGTGCTGACGAAAGGCCCAGTGGCGTTCATCTTGTGCGCACCGCCGCTGATTACAAGCGGATGGCTGCGACGCGATCACACACGCACTCGGTTGTTGCACTGGAGCGCCTTTGTGCTGCCCATTATCGTTGTTTGTGTCCCTTGGTACGTCGCGGTTTGGAAATTCAATCCCGAGTTTGGCGACTACTTCTTTTGGGAGCACAATTTCAAGCGATTCACGCAAGGCTCGAATCACGAGCAACCGTTCTGGTTCTATCTGCCAGTGATATTCGTCGGGATGTTCCCCGCTTCGTTGTTGTTGCCATCGTTGGCGGTTTATCTGGTCAGCCGCAAAGAGTCGACTCGTATGCTGAGATCAAAGGATCTGGGGTTCCTGTTTTGCAGTACGGTTTGGATTTTGTTGTTCTTTTCGATCGCCAGTTGCAAGCTGCCCACTTACATTTTGCCCGCGATCCCGTTGATGGCATTGATGCTCGGCAGCATGATCGATCAAACCGTCCTGCAACCCGAACGATCCAGTGGCATCACGACGTATTTGAAACCTTTTCCCCAAAGAGCCAACCTGATTTTGCTGGCACTGGGTGTGTTGGTCGTGCTTGCGGACATCAAGATTGGCGGTCATGTCGATCTGACAACGATCCTGTTTGCTTCGCTTTGCATGAAGGTATTTGTTGGAACGTGCGTCACGTGGAACCGAAAGATTGCGTTTTCGTCAGGAAGTTGGGCGGGGACCGCCATCGTGGCGATGTTGCTGGTGGGATTCACCACCTCGCGATTCATCCCCACTGCGGCAACGCAACGTTCGTTGTACAGCAAGACCGCCAGCATTTTAGAGCAACACCCCGACGCAGTCGCGGTGTTCTACGGCGAACATACTCACGCTGCCTCACTGCAATTGCCAATCGAAAGGGTGGTCTACTTTCCAATCGAATATAAAAACGAGTTTGCCGCGTTTGTTGCAAAGTCGCGAGATGTGGTCATCATTACCGACCAAGCACATCTCGAGGAATCACGAGACGCCGTCGCCAGAACTCACAAACTAGTCGCCAGTGGAGTTCATAAACGTCTCTATGTGGGACGTAAGATCTATGCACCCGTGACAACAGCTAGCCGACGCGAAGCCGGAGCATTGCATTAGCATGTTCCGAGCTGTCAGCCGAACGGTTTTGTTGGTTTGCGGATGCATCGGTTTCGCAGTCTCGCTGATCACGTTGCATGCCGAAGATGTCGAATCGATGGATTATCGTTTTCGCACCGAGATCACCGCGGCCGAAGGACGTTGGGCGATGAAGTTCGGGTACTTTCACATCAGTTCACATGTCGGTGACGAATACATGCTGCGCAATCCGCTGTTTCAACGTACCAATTACGTAACAGAGTCATGGATGCTGGGGCTTCGCTATGCCGCGACCGATTCGATTCAACTGTACGGAGAAATGGCGAATGCGTTTCCCACCTCCGGTGGGGCAAAGCGTTACCAATATCAAACCGGTATCGAGTACACACCGATTGTGTCACCCACTCGCACCGGAGCTCCTTTTGTGGCGGTCAACTTGAATTTTCGCGAGGCAGTCGACTATGACGTTTCGCCGACAATTCAATTGGGCTGGGCGTTTCAAGGTCCCGAGTCGCACCGCC
Organism: uncultured Rhodopirellula sp.; assembly: GCA_963974855.1. Lineage (GTDB taxonomy): Bacteria > Planctomycetota > Planctomycetia > Pirellulales > Pirellulaceae > Novipirellula. Next base: position 3,827 of record CAXBHV010000502.1, read on the forward strand.
GGTTCCGTGTCGGGCTGCAATACGCCGAGGGTCCCACCAGCCAGTACGAGTTTTTCACTCGCCGCGAAGAATACATCGGCGTCGGAGTGTGGTTCGACTACCAGAGCGGTCGACACCCCCTCCTGCCGGGCTATCGAAATGGCGTGAACTTCGTTAGCTGCGGCATCAGGGCTCCCGAAAAACCACTCAAACTTGAAAACCGCCGCAAACCAAGCACCAGCAGAAATAGTTCGAAACCTCAGGATCGTTTAGGGGTTTTATGGATGTGTCGAGTCTGTGCCCGACACTTTCCCCATTCACTCTCACCCGCGGAAGCATCCTTCCGTGGAGCTGTCTTTAACACACCCAAATAGAAAGGTTGCAGAAATGGAATTCGTGCACGTTCAGTGTCATGCCGGTCATCGTTTGAAAGCAGGCACTCACTTGCGAGGACGCACGTTGCCATGCCCAAAGTGTCGCGCCGAAGTGGTTGTGCCGCAAGCCAAAGACGCACTTTCAGATACCGGTGTGATGCGGATTCTTGGCGACCTGGCACCGCTGTCCGAGACGCCTGTTGCAAAACAACAACCACCCCAGCGTCCCTGTCCAAGATGCAGCCTCGCGGTCAGCGTAGACCTCTCGGTATGCAACCACTGCAACTGTTTCATCGGAATCGTTCCCGATTACATGAAGCAAATTGGTTAGCATCGCACTAGGAAACTTAGCCGCATCGTCGTTGATCAGCTCGCGAAAGATGCGGAAATCCACGTTCTGGCGAGCGTAGTTACAAGAGTCATAAGACGCCGAGATCGCGCAGCGATCAGCGGCACTTGCTCAATTCCTTGGCGATTTTTCTGCCCGTCACGCTCATCGGAAGTTCGTCGATCTCCGCAAGCGTTGCAAATTTCCAGGGTGCGGGGGGCTTCCATCGGCGACTCGATCCGTTGGCAACGTTGGCTCGGAAAACGTTTAAACGAATTCGGTACTTCGTCACGGCATGCTTCATCGACATCAACGGATCGCCGACCGAAATAGGCGTCGACAAAGTGTCGTGAAACTGCGTCGCGGCCACCGATTCATTTTCGATTTCGCCTGTGGTCAAACGAGGGAAATCCCAGAGCCCGGCCCAACGCTCTCCCGTCGGAATCGGTCGAACCAGAAATTGAGACTGGTCTCGGTTTGCGATCACAAAGGCAAACTCGGTGCGATCTTCGTAATCGATTTTCTTGACTTTGCCTGGAATCGCTTCTTGAATGCCAAGTTTTCTTGCACAGCAACTTGCTCGCACCGGACACTGATCGCACTTGGGGGATCGTGGTGTGCAAATGAGTGCACCGAGTTCCATCGCCGCTTGGTTAAAGATTCCCGGCCCACGGCCCGTCGCGGCGTCACCGCCAGCTCCACTTTTTCTGGGCAACATCGCTTCAGCAATTTGCCAAAGCAGATCGAGAGTCGGCTTCTCCGATAGGACGCCTTGCATCGCGACCCAGCGGCTGAAGACTCGCTGTGTATTTCCCTCGAGCACCGGAAACGATTGGCCTTGAGAAATCGACATGATCGCGCCCGCAGTGTAGCGGCCGATACCGGGCAAATTAAGTACGTCGTCGAACGTCGTGGGAAAGACCGCGTCGTGCTGTTCGCAAATCTGCTTTGCGGCCGCGTGCATCGATCGTGCGCGGCGGTAATACCCGAGTCCTTCCCAGTGGGACAACAGTGTCGATTCGTCTGCGGCGGCGAGCGATGCAACCGTAGGAAACTGTTTCAGAAAGCGTTCGTAGTAGGGAATCACCGTCGCAACTTGAGTTTGCTGCAACATGATCTCGCTGACCCAAACGTGATACGGCTGAGGGTCAGATCGCCAAGGCAGCACACGGTGGTTTGATG
>CAXBHV010000503.1:0-5687 GCA_963974855.1 uncultured Rhodopirellula sp.
CTTCCGCTACGCTAAATTAGCACAAACCCTATAAGAGAAAATGCTTCACAGCGTTACCTGCTTCGATGCACTGGCAACACCACCTCCGCTGGCTCAGTCTCGTTAGTTCGAGGGGGCGCTGAGATGATCTTGCACAAGGGATTGAAGCTGACCGATTTGCACCGGTTTACTGATGTAGTCATCCATCCCGGCTTCTAAGCATCGTTCGCGATCACCCGATAAAGAGTTGGCGGTCAACGCCACGATTTGCAACTTCCCTGCGAGCATGCCGGACTGTTCCCGTTTGCGAATCTCACGCGTCGCAGTAAATCCATCCATCTTGGGCATTTGGCAATCCATCAGGATCAGGTCGTAGTGATTCTTGCTGATTGCCTTGATCACTTCCTCGCCGTTGGTGACGACTTCACAGGTACAACCGAAATGCTTGAGCAGCTCGCTAATGTAAAACTGGTTGGTGAGATTGTCTTCGGCCACCAAAATATGTCCGCACAATGCACCCGAGAGAGACAGTGGCTCACTCGCAGTGATCGGTGATTGAGACGGTGACGGATACGGGGCCACGAGACTTGCAGTCTCTTTAATGATCTCAACAGGAATCTCGAACCAAAACGTCGATCCCTGACCTTGTTGGCTTTTGACGCCGATCTCGCCACCCATTAACTGGACTAACTGCATACAGATCGACAGCCCCAGTCCGGTGCCGCCGTATTGGCGGGTCGTCGAACTGTCAATTTGCGAAAAGGCCTTGAACAAGCGGTTCTTGCGGTCCTCGGGGATGCCCAGACCAGTGTCGGTTATCGAAATTCGTACCCGCGCATTCTTTCCACGACGCGAAACCTGTTGTCCGACCAAGCTAATTCCACCATGGGAGGTGAATTTCATCGCATTACCCAGCAGGTTCGCTAGGATTTGGCAGAGGCGGTGGTCGTCACAGCGAACGAGTGCATGCAGTTCGGGAGCCAATTGGCAATCCAAGCTCAACCCCTTGTCGGCGACTAACGGAGCATTGGCGGCGACAACGTCTTGCGCCACCTTTGCCAAATTGCATTCGCGCGGTTCGAGTTCTAATTTGCCTGCTTCGATTTTAGAGAGATCAAGAATGTCATTGATCAATGCCAACAAGAGTTGACCACTCTTCTGGCCCGCTTCGACGAATTGTTGTTGCCGACTCGTCAATGCCGTCGTCCGCAACAGTTCGTTCATGCCTAGAATGCCGTTCAGTGGCGTTCGCAACTCGTGACTCATCGTTGCCAAAAACTCGCTTTTCGCCCGACTTGCCTCCTCGGCATGCACAATCGCTTTGCGCAGTGCGGCTTCGGACTGCTTAATGCTGGTCACGTTCTCGTGAGCCATCAGAATGTGCACTTCGCCGTTGACGTAGATCCGCCTCATACAGAGCTGGAACCAACGTTGCTCGTGGGGCGAGTGACAGGCGTACTCGAGGCTCGACGACTCTCGTTTTCCCGCCTGGATTTCTCGCAATGCGTTCGCGACTTCTCTCGCATTGCCGTCGCCCTGTTGCATTGCCGCATCGCAAACCTCGAAGTAGTTTTGACCTTCGCAAACACTTCGAACCTCCGCTTGGCTTGCCGTGGCAAACCGTTTCCAAGCGTGATTGGTTGCGACGATCTCACCGCTCGAGTTGATCACGGCAATGTGCGCGGACAACGCATCGAGTGTCACACGATTAAAGGATTCGCTATCGACGAGCGCCCGTTTCGCACGCGTGTGCTCGATCGCGAGACAGGCGAGTTCCGAGGCCCATTCCAATCGCTCTCGTTCGTTTGCACTGGGTTTTCGAGATTGGTCCGTGTAAATACTAAGCGTGCCGAGTAGTTCGTCATTAACGCTCAGGATCGGCATCGCCCAGCACGAATGAATCCCCGTTTGTTGGGCCAAATTTGCCCACGACCCCGACTGCAATTCGGAAGAGATGTCGCATGCGAACACTAGTTTTTTCACAAACGCTGCACGGCAAAACGGCGGCCCATGCTCTCCGATTTTGGATGCTTCGATGGCCACCAGGTAATCGCTAGGTAGATTCAACGCGGCACGATTTGACAAATGCGTTTTAGATTTGTCGGCCAGCATCAGATGGCACATCAACGCGGGATCTTCGGCTACGATGCTGGAGACGATTTTTTCGAGACACGCCTTGAGTGAATGATCCGCGGCCAACATTCTCAGCAACTGGCTTTGGTGATTCTCTCTGAGTTCGCGAAGTTTGCGATCGGTGATATCCGAGATAAATCCTTCGATCGCTTCGACTTCCCCCTGCTCGTTGTAGATCCCGCGAGCCTGTTCCCAGACCCATTTCAGTTGGCCATCGGGCGTGCGAACTCGGTACTCGTGCTCGATCGGGCGGCGGGCTTGCAAACCGGCGGCAAACACGGCGACGACCTGCGGCAAATCATCGGGGTGGACCAAGCTGCTGAAAACACAATCGCTCTGGGTCAACCGCTTGGGTGAAATGCCTAAAAGATCACGGCACCCTTCGCTGACAAATTCCATCGTCCAGTCGGCGTCGTCACGGCAGCGATAGGCCATGCCTTGCAAGTTAGCTAACAGCGTCTTTAGACGACGCCCGCTTTCGGAAAGCTCTTGGGTCCGCCGCTGGACGCGTGATTCGAGCTCTTCGTTCAGGCGACGCAAGTTTTCTTCGGCACGATTGCGATCGATATTGACCGCGATCGTGTTCGCTAGAATCGCCAGACTGGTCTCGAGTTCCTGGCTGAGGTTCGATCGCAAAAACGTCTCGACAACCCCGATGCAGCGGTCTTCGACCAACAACGGGTGGGCGGCGACTGCGGCGATCTGATACCGCTGAGCCCAATCGTGATCATCGAATCCATGCGTCAAGGCGGGCTGGCGGGAGATTCGCGGGCTTCGCTCGCGGACGATGACCCCCAGCGGACTGTCGTCCACACAGACTTGTTTACATGAGTTTTGGTCCGCCTCTCGCTGGCCAGATTGAGCCTGCAAATGCAAGAGGTTGGTTTTTGGATCGAGTGTCCAAATCCGCACCAACGTGGCATCGAGATGCTCGACCATCGCACCAGCACAAGTCTGCATCGCATCACTCAATGCAAGTTTTTCCAGGAACGCGCCGGCGACCGAGGCGGTGGCTTCGAGACGGCGAGTGTGATCAGCCAGTTGGCCTTGCGTTCGTTTAGTTTCGGAAATGTCGCGGCACGTTCCAATCGCATAGACCGGATTCCCGTCGTCATCATTAAACGCACGCCACGATTCCTCGACCCATTTCTCGCTGCCGTCCGAGAGCAGTATCCGGTGCTCAATCTTGCAAGTCGAGTCAACGTCAAACGATTTGATCAACGCCTCGTTCACCCGTTTGCGGTCATCGGGATGAACCAGTTTTAGAAAGTCTTCATGGTTGGGAGAAAAAGACTCGGGTTGTTTTTCGAAAATACGATAGGTTTCATCCGACCAAAACACCCTCATCGTCCCGAGGTCGGTTTCCCAGCTACCAATCTTGGCCACCGCTTGCGCTTCGGAGAGCCTCGATTTTTCTTTTTCGAGTTGATCGATCAAGCGACGCTGTTGTGCACGGATGCTCCGCAGGTCCTGCTCGATTTCTTTTTGGTCGGTGATGTCAATCGTCGAACCGGCCATGCGGTAAGGATCTCCGTTGTCGTCCCGCAACGCATCACCGCGAGCATTGAACCAGCGATATTGGCCTGACTTGGTTCGCAAGCGGAACTCGGTGTCATAAGGCTTATTGCTGGTAAAATGTTCTTGCAGTGTGAATTCGAATTGAGCCTTGTCGTCGGGGTGCACCGCGTCGGAAAACGAAGAGAAAACGTTCGGGAATTCATCGTCGCGATATCCAAGCAATTGCTTGAAACGAAGCGAGTAATAAAGTTCACCGGATCGAATGTCCCAGTCCCAGATGCCGGCACTGGATCCGTCAGCCGCGAGTTGAAATCGTTCTTCGCTTTTTCGCAACGCCACGATATTCCGCTCTTGCTCGGTAATGTCCTGGACCATCCCCAGTCGACGAATCGCTTTGCCAGATTCGTCAGTCACCACCTCGCCACGTTCACGCACCAGCCGAATTACGCCGCCGGGAGCCTGGATCCGAAACTCTTGTTCGACATATTGGTTGTCCGAATCGGCCAACGAGAGCGATGTCATAACGCGATCACGATCCTCGGGATGCACTTGAGCCATCAGGCAATCAATCGACCCGTCGCAACGTTCCGATTGAATGCCAAAGATCTCAAACGTTTGCTGCGATCCTTGGAACTTTCCTCGTCGCAAGTCAATATCCCAGCTGCCCATGTTGGCGATTCGCTCGGCGTTGGACAACAAGACCTGTCGTTCTTGCAGTTCGTTGGTGGCGTGGATCAGTTGCGACAGGTCGCGAGAAATTCCTGACAGCCCAATCAAGTTGCCTTCGGGGTCGCGTAGCGCTCGGACGTTGGTGCTGAGCGTGACGACGCTGCCATCTTTGCGGAACACACCACATTGATAATCGAGTTGCTCTGCGCCCGTTTCGACAATCGTCATGAATGTCTTGAGCGTCTCTTCAAAAGTCTCAGGAGTGATAAACTCAAGAAACGACTTGCCAATCAACTCGTGAGATTCCCAGCCGTAAATCGCTTTGGCGGCTTGGTTGATAAACGTGATGAGCCCCTCGTTATCGACGGTCCAAATCAAGTCGTGCGAGGATTCGACCAGATCACGGTAACGGCGTTCACCCGATTCGACTGCCGCTTCAGAATTTTTGCGAGCGGTGATATCTCGCCAGATGCCTAGCAGCCCCGAGACATGACCGTTATCGTCCTTTAGCTGTGTGACTTGGGCATCGATCCAAACGCGAGTACCGTCTTTACGCCAATCGAAAAACTCGCCTTTCCAATCCTTGCCCTGCAAAAGCGATTGGATTTTCTGGTGGATCGAATCACGTTCTTGCACCGGATAGCGATCCAGTAACGAACGGCCTACCATTTCGTCGGCGGTCCAACCGAACAGCTTCGTCGCACCGTCGTTCCAATAGCTAACCATCCCCGCCACGTCGGTCACGATCGCCGCGTCTTGGACGCAAGAAAGCAAGAGAGCATCGCGTTTTGCGATACGGGGCTCGGATGGCTTGCCCGCCGTCGATGTTGTTGCCGCTCGATCCGTCATTTGATTCTTAATGCGTCATCAGCCCGCGAGGACCGTGTGGGTGAACCGACGGTGCTAGCCGAGGGCCTCTTTTAACTAACGTTTTACTGACCGGCAGCCGACGCTCGCTCGCTCGGCTCACGAAATCGACAGCCAATTAGGGGACAGCCCAGTTTAGTCCGCGAGAGAACCTACCGGCACACCCCCTGAACACGTGGTTCCGTTGCGGTCCGTCTGTCCTCGCAATGTGGAGTCCTAGTCGCCCCTACAACCCTATCGATCGCGGCGCTTCGGCAACCTTACCAACATCGCGAAAGCGATTAAAGAACAGTTACCCAACGCCGCATCGCTCTGAAGCAGGGCCTGGCCCCATTGTTACGGAAGACGAAACCTACCAAGCGAGGGAGGCGGCATCGACGTTGCGGCCTAAACGTTGTCATCGGAGCCGACAACTGTCCAAATGGACGCAAGGTATCGATCCCCCCCATTTTTTAGGGGCTTCTGAACTAGCGGGCTGTTGATTTAATCGAAATGCAAATCGCAGTGGTGAGCCGTGGGCC
>CAXBHV010000504.1:0-5687 GCA_963974855.1 uncultured Rhodopirellula sp.
AAACCCGCCGGCAGCCAATTCAAATCGTAGCGAGTCAGAATTCGGCAATCCCGCGGCCCCAGCGTCGTACAAAACGGGTGCGATGTTTCATCAAGCCGTCCGGCTTGAAAATCAAAGCCAACACTCTCAGCAACAAAGCGGCTCAGATCGCGTTGCCCCGCAATCGCATAATCGCGTTCCAGCAAACTTCGGTTCGGTTGCCGCGGTGCTTGGCGGATCGAATCAATCAGTTCCACGAGCGGCTTACGCAGATCTTGAAACACTTTATTTAGCGTTTTAACCCGAGCATCGGGTTCGTATTCGTCAAGCAAGGCTTCATAAGGTGATCGATCGGTTCCTTCGGCAATCCGCTCACCAGCTTCGCGTTTCAGGTCAATGATTTCGGCGAGCGTATCGCGAAACATCCCAAAATCGTCGGCACGACGAGCAGCGTCCCAGCGTTGCTGCCCCTTTACCGTCGCTCGCGAAGTTCGCTCGACCAATTCCTCAGGCAGTCGGTAATCGCGCTTCCAATTCCGCAACAGCCCACGGACTGTCGCTGCCACATCGCCGGCGGGATCCTCGTCGCCCAGGTTTTCGGAAAGCGACTGCAGTGTTTCACCGTATTTCGCATCGGTCCGGCGGCGATGCACCATCCCGCGTAGCGTGCTGACCTGGGTCGCTCGATAGTCGCCTCCCTCGATCGGCATCCCGGTCCGCTCGTCCCACTCCAGCGTATCGGCAATCGTTTGTAACAGCATCGCACCGCGAGCATGTTCGGCTACGAAGTCAAAATCATCTTGTGAGAATGTCACGATCTTTTTCCTGCAATTAGTACTACTGTAGCGAAAGTCGCGAAAACTTTCGTGAATCGCCGAACAGGTCGAAACTCTTGACGAGTTCCACTACGTCAGTAATTGCTCCAGCGGTCCTGAGCGCTGCGACGAGAGCTGCCCGGCCTAATTTAAACGCTTTTCACGCTGCCATGGTGAACACCGCTGCGCGGTAGATGACAGGCTAGAAGCCTATCCCACATTTGCTTCTGTTTCCGCTATGGCTTCGGCTGGGGCTGTATCGTCGAGCTCATGATTGAGGATTTCAAGCAGGGTTTGTAAAAAGACCACAACCATCGGCCCCACCAAAATACCTATCGGACCAAACACTTTTACTCCGCCCAAAACGCTCAACAAAGCGAACAGCGGGTGCAATTGTGAACGGCCGTGAAGCACATAGACTTTGATCACGTTGTCAATCGACGAGATCACCAGCACGCCATACAGCGCCAACACGATCGCGGCGGTCCAGCGTTGTTCGACCATACCGAGCCAAACGACACACGGTACCCAAACCGATGCCGCGCCGAGAAACGGCACCAGCGACATCAACGTGGTTGCCAAAAACAACAACACGACCGATTCGAATCCAAGTACGTAAAAGCCCAATCCACCCAAGATGCCTTGCACGACCGCGCTGAGTACGCTTGCTAAAACGACGGCGCGACTGGTTCGATCAAATTCCAACAACAACCGCCGCTCGTAGTTGTCATCCAGCGGGCTCAGCCGCATCAGCGTGCGAATCATCGCCGCACCGTCGATCAAAAAGAAGTAAACCGCAATGATCAAAACCAGCAAACCCACCAAGATCTTGCCAAGGTAATTTCCCGTTGCACTGGTCAAACTGACAAACCGTGGTTGCAGCGATTCACGTCCGCGACTCAATAGACTCTTAAAATCTTCGGCACTCGGATTGGCGATCAATCGCACTTGGCTGCGAAGTGTGCCACCAAGCAAAATTTGCATCCAAGACCGGATTGCTGCCGAAGCGATCACACTCTGGCGATGAAATTGTTCTTCCGCGTTTAGTTGATCCAGCGACTCAGACTCATCAGAATCGAGTTCACTTCCACCCTCTGCGTCATCCGACGAGACTTCGGCATTCACAGCCGACTCGCTATCAACGGGAACGACCAGATCCGCAGCGTTGACATTCTGTGGCAACGATTTCTTGAGTTCATTGAGACGATCAATCGCAGTTTCAGCCGCGGTGTCCGCAGTGGGCGGCCCTGCCACGTTTTCCTGCAGATGCCGGATCAACGATTTTGCTTCGGAAATATTGTCCAAAATTTTCTGACGATTCTCAGGAGCCTGCATCACGCCCGACAACGACTGCAAGAACACTGCGACGGACGTGTCCTGGTTGATTCCACGCAATCCTTCACCGGTCAGCACCGATTCATCCAAACGTCGAAATTTTTCGGCGTGCGGCAACGAAATCCCAAACTGGTCGCGGGCACGATCCAATGCCGCCGTCAGATCGTTGAAATTCATGTGGCTGACCATTGCCGTAAACTGGCTGGTCGCGACCGACAACACGACGATCATCGGCATCAAAACCATCATCAAGATCATCAGAGTGGTCGAGGCGGCGGCCAAACGCCGCTTCCCTTTTGTCTGGACATAGATCCAATCGTGCACCGGTCGAAAGATCACGACCAGCAGTGCGGCGAGGAACAACGGCACAAAGAACCCGGCCATCACCTTGTAGAACAACGCTCCGACCGCGAATATACCGAGCAACAGCATCAGCACCGACAAGATCCGCGACAGCGACGGCAGCCGTTCCAGCATCGCTTTGGTGGACGCCAACGTGTGTGGCGGTGACGTTCCGTCATCGGCGTGCCCCGTTGTCGTTACCGCCTCGTCGGAGTTCACAACCGGTTGGGCGGGCTGAGGTTGTTTGGGATTATTCTTGGGTCGACGTTTTGTCATCGAGCCTGCTCGACTTAGTGGTAGGAAATTGTGGAAGCTTGCTTAGGGATTGTATCCCAATCGGATCGTGCCCGATTGTGAAGGATCACCGAAGTTATGGATAGACGGATCAAACGTTCTCGAAAGAATCGCAGTGGCTGAGTCAAACGAATCCCCCGAAATTGACGCTGTCTCGTCTCAGCCTGCGGCTCCGCATCGCAGCAAACGCAAACGATGGTTGCGAATTGCCAAAATTATCATCGCCATCGCGGTCGTCGTGGGTCTGTTTTTCGCCGTCCGGTCCGCCGCACACCAATGGCAAACCGAACGTGCACGTGTGGTTCGCCAAATACGTGAAATCGACTCACAGATTGCTGCGACGGATGATTCGAACAAAACCAGCTCACTGAAAGAGCAACGTTCGGCGTTACGACGCAGCATTCCTACGCTTAGCAACATCCACTGGTCACGCATCGGTTTGGCCGCGTTACTGTACGCGGCCGGGACGCTGGTTTCGGGAATGGTGCTTCGCGGATGGTTGGCGGTACTTGGCCATCGACCTCCGACGGCTCTCGTTGTCGCTGCTCAAACGCTCGGGCACATCGGTAAGTATGTGCCTGGCAAGGCAATGGTGGTGGTTTTGCGAGTCGGAGTACTCAAACGATGTTCGGTTCCCGTCGTGCCAGCCACGATTAGTGTGTTTTTGGAAACGTTCATGATGATGGCTGTGGGCGCCGCGGTCGCGGGCATCGTAATCGTGACGCTACCCGTCCCGGTTTGGATGATGGTCGCCGCCGCAACCGGAGCGGTGTTGGCCAGTATCCCGACGCTGCCACCAGTGCTTCAGATTGTGACCACCCGGCTGATGAGGCAAACCTCCGATCTTGGACATCATGCTTGGATCGCGTGTGCCAAAGGCTGGGCTTGGTCGACGCTTGGCTGGATTTTGATTGGCAGCTCGTTCGCGATGATCGTGACCGCGATTCCGACTGCTGCGCCGGCCGAATCAACCGCGCAATTACTAGCGATCGCCACTGCTTCGATTTCACTTGCGATGGTGATCGGTTTTGCGTCGCTCTTGCCTGGCGGTGCGGGAATTCGCGAATTGGTACTCACAACCATTCTTGGTTTGGTGACCGGACCGACGCACGCACTGCTGGCGGCAATTATGGCCCGCATGATCTTCATCGTTGTGGAATGTTTGATGGCGTTAATCGCTTGGATTTTTGTCGAGCGACGACTCGATCCGGTACGGCATGAAATTTGTAGTGTTAGCGAATAAGCAGAACGTGTGGAACGCTTGTCGATAGCGTTCCCCCAAGGAAAACGAGGCATTTTCCGCTCGTCTGATCCCCGCTAATCCGATCGAAATTCAGTCCAATGGAAGACCAGCTGCACCAAATCATCGTGGTTTTGATCGCCGGGGCTCTTGGCGCCGTGGTCGGCATCGAGCGTGAATTCGCAGATAAACCTGCAGGGTTGCGAACTCACATTTTTGTCTGCGCCGCCTCCGCGATGTTAGTCCTACTGGGCGATGTTGTTCTGGAGCGTTTCAATCAAGGCAACGAGAGTAATATTAGCGCCGACCCGATTCGCATGATTCAAGCCATTGTGGTTGGCATCAGTTTCCTGGGGGCGGGGACCATCATTCATCACCAAGACAATCGGGTGGAAGGCTTAACCACCGCAGCCTCGATTCTTTTGACTGCCGGAATTGGAATCGCCGTGGCGGTGGGGCAATTCACCTTCGCCGCGGGAGTCGCCATCCTGGCGGTGCTCGTTCTGATCTTCGTCGGTTGGGTCGAACGACGCATCCAAAGAAATGTCGAGAAAAGGAATCCAAAGTCGGCGGATTCCAACAAAGTCCAATCGTAAGCGATTGTTTTTATTTCAAAACTGCATCGCTCCATCATCCTTGTAGCGACCGAATGTATCGCGACGCGGATCGCTGGACAGCCGCCTTGGCATCGGTCGCTACCTTCTTGCCCGCAAATGCGCCATAGATACGATCGAATTCAAATGGCTCGATCGCCTCGACAATTCTCTGGATTTTGGAAATCGGCAAAGGAATCAGATTGGGATAGGAATACATAAAACTTACCCAGCGACGATCCTCAACGACTTGCAAAATATCACCCGTCAACATCACTCCTTTGCCATCCGCAGCAGCACCGAGGTGCAGCACCGTGCCGCCATCGAAATGGCCTGCACAACGAATCAGCGTTAATCCGCTGGCAAGCTGTTTTGTTTCTCCGTCCCAGAACTGGATCGCCGGATCAGGCCGCATCACCCACTGGCGATCCGCTGCGTGCAAGTAGATCGGACAATCAAATGCACGACTCCAATGCACCATGGTGCTGTAATAATGCGGATGGCTGATCGCGATCGCCGAGATTCCACCGATTCCCTGGATCATCTCGACCATCGCGTTATCGATTAACGGAATACAGTCCCACAGGATATTTCCCTCGGGATGGATCACCAAAAACGCTCGTTGGTTGATGGCAAACGAAGGCTGCATTCCAATCGCAATCAACCCCGTCTCTTCCTTGTGAACAAGACTCTGATGCGTTTGTTGCAGCTCCGCCAGCGTCGTCCACTGCTGGCCCTTCCAACCTACATACTGACGTTCGTCCTCACAAATCAAGCAACGATCCGGAGGCGAATCCGACTCGGAAAACTCTGTTCCACAAGTAATGCAAATAAAATGGGGCATCGCAAATCTTCGTCTTGAAAAACATCGGGTGCACAAACCGTTTCACCCTCTTTTAGAAACATCTGTGGTCGCACTGCTATAGTGTCGCCCATCCGCAGATCGGCCCCAACGTGCAACCGATAGGCTAAGCAGGTCAACATAAGTCATTGCACATAATGATTTGAGCCGACTAAATCACACCCAATTCCCCCTCGCCACATTTCCCATGAATCGCCTGCGGCGATTCATGGGAAATGTGGCGAAGG